>DALYGI010000049.1:0-15871 GCA_031971595.1 Prochlorotrichaceae cyanobacterium CTOTU29312 | reverse complement strand
CCATTAATCTCGTGGTATTTTTAGGCTTTTCCGATTTTTAGCGAACCATGAGTGGAAAGCTCAGGGTTAAACCACAAAGGCACAAAGAACACAAAGGCATTCCTGTGGGGCTTCTGTGTCTTTGTAGTGAAATTCTAGGTTATAAAGTCCGCACTCCTTTTTCTAGGATTTGGGCTTTGATTGTTATGGTTAGTACACTGAGGCACAGATTAATCTAAGTAGTCCGGGGAAAATAAACCGCGCTAAAAATGCCTGAAACCCTTGTTTTGACGTGATCCCCACCTCAGGATAATTACCCCGACCTACTTACCATTAGAGGTATAACCACTACGCTAAATTTTTCTATTGTCTAGGCTTGCACCTGCATCGAGCATTTTAATAAGACTATGCCAAACCGTTCAAATGGACTTCTGCCTCAGTGTACTAGATCCCCGGTTTCTGTTGGTTTTATTCAGAGATTGTTGGACTACGTTGGAGAAGAAACCGGGGATCAAAACGATCGCTTTTAGTCTTAGATCCCCGGTTTCTTCTCGATTCAAAGCCAAGATTGAACAACGAAGATTAGAGAAACCGGGGATCTCGGTGCAATACCAACCAGACCAAGGTAAGGTATTAGCCGCTTAATAATAGCAGTCAAACTTCTGTCTTGGTATACCAGTTCAAGTTGTGCGCTCTCTCTGAAGGTCTGTTAGGTTCAGAACGAGTTATCTCAGATCATTCCCGCAGTCCAGGCTGGGATATCTCTACCCTTGAAGTTGTTCGGCTAGCTGTTGCTTTGCCTGCTCCAACGCGATCGGTAACTGGCTGGCATCCCGTCCCCCGGCTTGGGCTAGGTTCGGACGGCCCCCGCCCCCTCCGCCGCAGATTTTGGCGATCGTGCCCACAAATTTTCCGGCTTGCAGCCCGGTTTTGACCACGGCACTCCCGAAGGCGGCTACCATGCTCACTTTGTCTGCTTCGGGTACGGAGACCAGAAACACCGCCCCATGCTCCCCTAGTTTCTGCTGAAGGCGTTCCGCTGCGGTTTGGAGGGATTTAGCATCTACGCCGCCCAGTTCCGCAACGATCGCTTTAAATGCTCCGATTTCCAAGGCTTCTGTGACTAAGGCTTCGGACTTGACGATCGCTAGTTCGGACTTGATTTGCCCCAGTTCTTTTTGGGTGGATTTGAGTTCTTCTTGCAGGGCCGTTACCCGATCGCAAATCTCTTCTGGCTTGGCTTTGAACCGATCGCCTAGATCTTTGACCACCGCTTCCCGCACTTTGAGGTAATCCAGCACAGCAGGGCCGGCCACCGCTTCAATGCGACGCACCCCGGAGGCAATGCCAGACTCGCCAATGATTTTAAAGGCTCCAATTTCCGCCGTGTTCCGCACATGAGTTCCGCCGCACAGTTCCATGGAAACCCCCGGAAAGTCGATAACTCGTACCTCTGCGCCGTATTTCTCCCCAAACATGGCCACTGCGCCCTTGGCTTTGGCTTCTGCAATGGGCATGACCGCCACTTCTGCTTCGTGGGCTTCCGCAATCCAGGTATTGATCAGGTCTTCGATTTGTTGCAATTCATCCGCACTAATGGCCCGGGGACAGTTAAAGTCAAACCGGAGACGATCGAAACTGACGAGGGATCCGGCCTGACCAATGGCGGGATCCACCACAATTTTGAGGGCGGACTGGAGGAGGTGGGTGGCGGAATGGTTGGCCTGGACGCGACGGCGACAGGCCCGATCGATGCTGGCTTGAACCCGATCGCCGGTTTTGAGGGTGCCCCGCTCAATTTGCCCAAAGTGGATAAAAATGCCCGATTCTTTCTGCACATCTTGAATGCGGACAATGGTATCTTCGGTCACTAAGTACCCCCGATCCCCCACCTGGCCGCCAGACTCGCCGTAGAAGGGGGTTTCCGCCAGCACAACTTGCACTGCCGTGCCTGCGCTAGCCTGCTCCACCGCTTCCCCCTGCACCAGCACCGCCACTACCGCACTGTCTGCTTGGAGATCCGTATAGCCCAGGAATGTGGTGGGGTGAACCTGATCCGCCAATTGATCGAGGGAACCCTGTACGGTCAAATCGATGGTTTCATGGGCCGATCGAGCCCGCTCTTTCTGTTTTTCCATCTCTGCGTTAAAGCCCTCTAAATCTACCCCTAATCCCTGTTCTTCCGCCACTTCTTGGGTCAGTTCTAAGGGGAAACCAAAGGTATCGTAAAGGGTAAAGGCATCTAAACCGCTGATCACTTTTGCTGACTGTTTCTGTGCCTTTTCAATCACCTCCGCGAGAAGTTTTTCGCCCCGATCGAGGGTTTCTAAAAAGCGTAATTCTTCCCGCTCTAATTCTCCTTTAATGACCCCTTCCCGTTCCCGCAAATTGGGATAAGCGCCTTCCATCAAAACGATCGTTGCTTCTGCTAGATCCAGGGTAAAGGGTCGAGTAATTCCCAATAGCCGCCCGTGGCGCACCACGCGACGAATTAAACGCCGTAAAATATAGCCCCGGCCCAGGTTGGAAGCGGTTACCCCATCGGCAATTAAATGACACACGGCCCGGAGATGATCGGCAATCACCTTAAAAGAAACCTTGTTGATTTCATCCGCTGTATCGTAGTCCCGTGCGGCAATTTCCGCTGTTTTGGCTAACAGGGGATACATTAAATCCGTTTCATAATTATTGGGTTTTCCTTGCAGAATTTGAGCCATGCGCTCTAACCCCATACCGGTGTCAATATTTTGGGCTTGGAGGGGGGTTAATTGCCCTTCTGCATCCCGGTTATATTGCATGAAAACTAGGTTATAAAATTCAATAAAACGACTATCATCCTCTAAATCAATAGGCAGTCCCGCCTCCGGTTTAAAGTCATAGTAAATTTCCGAACAGGGGCCACAGGGGCCCGTGGGGCCAGACACCCAAAAATTATCCGCCTCTCCCATGCGAATGATCCGATCGTGGGGAACTCCCACCTCTTGTTCCCAAATAGCAAAAGCCTCGTCGTCCTCCTCAAATACACTGACCACCAACGCTTCTGCGGGTAACTTAAAGATCTCCGTGGACAACTCCCAGGCCCAGGCGATCGCTTGGGATTTGAAATAGTCCCCAAAGCTAAAATTTCCTAGCATTTCAAAAAACGTATGGTGTCGCTTGGTGCGTCCCACATTCTCAATATCATTGGTACGAATACATTTTTGAGAGGTGGTTGCCCTTGGACTGGGGGCCGGTCGCTGTCCCAGGAAAATGGGCTTAAAGGGCAGCATCCCCGCGATCGTCAACAACACCGTAGGATCTTCCGGGACTAAGGAGGCACTGGGAAGGATATGATGCTGTCGGGCTGCGTAGAAGTCTAAAAAGGTTTGCCGAATACGATCGCCGGAGAGGGGGGTCAACATGGGAGCTTAGAGGTTCACAGGACTTTAGCCCCAAATTTTACACGAAACTTTACCCTATTGAGGATGAGAACTATAGACCATAGGAATGGCTAGGGGCTTAAGGTACGGAGAAGTGGTATGCTAATTGACACTCAATAACCAGCGAAACCAATGAAAGTTATTATAGAAATTATTAAAAAATATTAAAAATCATTGCTCTCCTGAAGTTAGCGTGTGAAGACTTATTAGCCTTGTTAACGCAACCTTAGAGTCTTGATCGAGAAAGGCTTTGAACATCACGCTTACCCAGTTTTTGTATCATAGATGAACACTTTTTACCCATTCTCAGGAGTAGCCAAACTCAACATTACTTCCAGCATCACTTCAACCTAAACTCAGCTTGAAGTTAGAATTTAGCATGACTTTTCTCTTGGTTAAACTAAGTAGATCAGACAAAGTAATGGGCGCTTTAAATCGGCTGAAAGCCCTATTCTGCCGTCATTGATAGATCCCCTTATTTAGCCTGGCCTACTTATGGATAAAAAAATGGATAAAAAAATAGATCAGACGGAATTTTCTTATCACAAATCAGAGGGGGCGGTGTTAGTGCCAGAGGAATGGTTAGATTTATTATATAAACGATCGTATTTATATGAGGGGTTAGTATATCAAGATTTTCTAAAAGCGGCGGTGAAAATTACCAGGAGTAAAATCGGTTATTTTCATTTATTTTGTGAGGAGCAAAACACGATTAAACTAATGGTTTGGTCGGATGCGGTTTTCCCCATTTGTACCACTAGCCACACCCAGCATTATCCCGTGAAAAATGCGGGGATTTGGGCAGACTCTCTACGCCTTCTACAGCCTGTTATTCATAATGATTATCCCCGTCAATCTTCCCCCAATGGGTTGCCGGAAGGTCATTTTCCCCTAACGCGCCATTTAAGTGTGCCCGTTTTCCATCATGATCGGGTGGTGGGAATTTTAGGGGTGGGAAATAGCGAGCAACCCTATGGTCAGTTGACGGGCTATGAACTCATGAAATTTACTCAGCGAGGATATGTGATTGTGGAGCAAAAAATTTCTGAAATCGTGTCCCATCGCAATACTCGCCTAGAAATTGCCCAAACGGATACGGTTTCCCTCTTAATCAAAATGGTGTCCTGTTTAACAGGTGCTGCCTCCTTACGAGATGAATATACCTCTCGCCATAGTCAAAATGTGGCGGAAATTGCGGTGAGAATTGCTCAAAAGATGAATTTAGGGGATGCGGCTATCCTCGGTTTACGCCTAGGTTCCCTAGTCCATGATATTGGTAAAATTGCTATTCCTTCAGAAATTCTTACCAAGCCAAGGGAACTCAATCCCGCCGAATATGAACTGATTAAAACTCATGTGGTGCGGGGAGCAGAAATTTTTGCATCCATGGATTTTCCCTAGCCCATTTTAGAAATGATTAGTCAACACCATGAGCGGTTAGATGGGTCGGGATACCCCCATGGTTTACGATCAGAAGCGATCGTTTTGGAGGCTCGAATTATTGCAGTCGCAGATGTCTTTGACTCCATGGCTTCCCATCGTCCCTATCGTTATGCACCGGGAATTAATAAGGCGATCGAAGAGTTAAAACAAGGACGGGCAATTTTATATGATCCCTATGTTGTGGATGCGCTCCTATCCGTTTTGGCAGAAGCAGACCAATCCTTCTGGCGGCTTTATCCTAAGGTATCGTTTCATGATCATCCCCATTAAGTTACCTGTAAGTCAGTGCCCTAAGCCAGTGCCCTAAGTCAGTGACCTATAAGTGACCTATTCCCCTGACTTTTACCCCTACTTTTCCTTCATTTCCCAAGAGCCATCCCAATCTGTTGGTGGAGAATGTTGGAGCCAATATTGACAGCGTTCTAGGTGCAAACTAGAGGCTTTATCGCGGGGATCAATTTCTAAAGCTTGGGCAAATTGTCCCATGGCTAGGGCAAATTCCCGGTGTAAATAATGGGTACGGGCTTTTTCGTAATGCTCCATCACCGCTAACTTTTGATCTGACAGGGGCCGGGCTAAACTTCCATCCCGCAAGGCGACTAATTCATAGACGGAAACAGGTTGGGTTTTACCTTTTACCTTAATAAAATCTAATTCTCTTGCCCAGACTCGATCGGCATTGGGTCGATAGGTGCTTTCACTAATGACAATATCGCAGCCGTATTGTTTACTCGCCCCTTCCAAGCGGGATCCTAAATTCACCCCATCTCCGATCGCGGTAAATTCCATCCGTTTACTAGAGCCAATATTGCCACTAATGACGCTATCTGAATTGATGCCAATGCCAATAGAAATGGTTTGCTTGCCTGCGGACTCCCGTCGTGCATTAAAGACCTCTAAACGCTGCCGCATTTCGATCGCCGTTTGAATGGACATCCAGGCATGATCTTCTAAGGGCAAGGGAGAGCCAAAAACCGCCATAATGGCATCTCCAATATATTTATCCAGGGTTCCCTTATACTTAAAGACCGCATCCACCATGGACTCAAAATATTCATTGAGCATTCCCACCACTTCTTCCGCATCTAAGTTTTCAGTTAAAGTGGTATAACTGCGAATATCAGAGAATAAAACAGACACATCTTTCCGATCGCCTCCTAATTTGGCATCCCCCAATTTCAGCAATTCTTCCGCTAATTCCTGGGTCATATAGCGGTACATCGTACTCTTGAGGCGCTTCTCATCACTAATATCATCCATCACCACCAAGGCCCCATAAACATCCGTAGGATCCTTGACATTGGCAATGGAGTTAATGGACAAATGCACACTATGTTGCTCTTCATGTTGCTCTTCTTGAACCGCTAACAAGGTCTGATCGGGATAATATTGTTGCCGATCTTTTTCCAATTGCCCTTGTAAAGCGGCTTTAAAACATTTAGAGAAGTCTAATTCTTTAATTTGTACCAAATCCACGAGGGGAACTCCCTCTAGTTTGTGTTGATCTGGAATCCCCAATAACGATCGGGCGCTATCATTGGCCGCAATCACGCGCCCCGCATCATCGGTGGAAATTACCGCATTGGATAGGCTTCGTAAAATATCTCGCTGTAATTGTTCCTGTTGCTGCACCGTGGCGAAGAGTTTAGCATTTTGCAGGGCAACCCCGGCCTGAATATTAAAGGCGTGCATAAATTCTTGATCCGCCCGATTAAAACTGGCCCGCCAACATTCCGGCGCATTTGGCCAATTGGCTGGATCGTAGGGGGGATATTCCCCTTGTTTTTTCTTGTTGATCAGTTGGGTTACGCCAATGAGTTTGCCATCGGAATTAAAGACGGGCATACAGAGCAAACTACAGGTGCGATAATTGGTATTTTGGTCGGTCTTTTTCGAGGTTTCTGCGAGGGGATGTTCGTACAAATCAAAGGGAATATTCAACGGTTCTTTGTTTTGAGCGACATAGCCCGCAAAACCCGCATTAATGGGAATCCGTAGCTCCTGATCTTGGCCATTAATGGGGATTTTTGTCCACAGTTCTTGGCTGTCCTCATCCACCAACCAGAGGGTACTCCGATCGGCATTCATGAGTTGTTTTGCTTCTCCCATCACCTGCCGCAGAGTGGTTTCTAAGTCCAAACTGCTTTGGCTTAAGGATTGAATGGCATCCATGAGGGCGGAAGCGGCCCGTTGTTTTTGGGTGGCTAAATAGAAGGATTGGGAACTTTCTAAAATCAGCCGAATGGACGGCGCAAATTCTTCAAATAGGTGTTCATCTTCCCTGGAAAAACCAAAGGTATCAATCCGATCGCTGAGGGGGGAGTCTGGATCGTTAGGAAATTTGAGTTTATTAATCAGTTGCACCACCGCCACTAATTTAGGCTCACCATCCTGATCCTTTAATAAGGGTAGAGTCAGCATGGAATAGGTGCGATAGTTATTTTTTTGATCCTGAACCTGGGCAAAGGCCGATCGGGGATCATCGTAGAAATCAAAGGGAATATTAATACCTTTTTTAAACGTTGCCACCTCTCCCGCAATGCCCATATCCGCCGGAATTCTTAACTCCAGGGGTCGGCCATCTTCTCCCTCCGCGACGATCGACCATAGCTGATTATTTTCCTCATCTAACAAAAAGATCGTGGCCCGATCGGCCCCCAATAATTCTCGCGTTTTGAGGGTAATCGCATCCAACATCTCCCGAAGAATCGCCTCAAAACTTTGGGTATCTAGCTCCAACATGGACAAGGTTTGGTTGACCACCTTGAGCTTTTGCTCCACATCATTGACCACCCCCTTAAAACTTTCCTTGGTCAAGGGAGCCAAAAACGCCGCAAAATTCCCCCCCGTCGTAGCCAAGCCCCCGCCCGCACTGGGACGACGAGCTAAAGCGGAGCCAGAAGCCGCCGGGGATGCGTCCGTAATTGGAGTAACATCGATCGTATTTGAGTCCCAATCTGGGCGAGCAGCGGAGGATGCGGTCATGGATCTTCACCAAAAAAGTGGAGGATGGGAGGCAGAGGGCCTTCAAGACCCCCCTAGGGGATTCCTACATTAGTTTACTTCAAGGCAGCATTCAAAAGTAAAAACTAAAAGCAGACTCAAAACGATCGCACCATTCTTAATCCCCTGCTCCCTATTCCCCATTCCCCATTCCCTATTCCCCATTCCCCATTCCCTATTCCCTAACTCCCCATTCCCTAACTCCCCACCCGCTCCTTCAACCGCCCCAGAGCTTGGCGTACCTGCTCAAAACCCGTGCCTCCGTAGCTGTTGCGGGCAGAAACCACCTGCCGAGGGGCGATCGCTTCGTAGATGTCTGCTTCAAACTGAGGATGGAGGTCTTGCCATTCTGCTAAGGACAGATCCTTCAGTAATTTCTGCTGACTCAGACAAGTTCGCACCACTTTGCCCACCAGGTTATAGGCTTCTCGGAAGGGAACTCCCTTCGCTGCTAGATAATCCGCCACATCCGTAGCATTGGAGAAATCTTCCGTGACTGCCTGGGCTAACCGATCGCCCTGAAACTCAATGCCTTCCGAGAGCAAGATAGTCATGGCTTCTAGGCAGCCATCCACGGTAATCACCGCATCAAAGAGGGCTTCCTTGTCATCCTGCAAATCTTTGTTGTAGGCCAGGGGCAGGGCTTTCATCAACACCAGCAGGGCTTGCAAATGGCCAAAGACCCGCCCGGTTTTGCCCCGCACCAGTTCCGGCACATCGGGGTTTTTCTTTTGGGGCATAATGCTAGACCCCGTGGCACAGCTATCCTTGAGACGAATGAAGCGAAATTCCTCCGATGACCAGAGGATCATTTCCTCCGACAGGCGGCTGAGATGCACCATGATTAAACTAGCGGCAGCTAAAAATTCGATGGCAAAATCCCGATCGCTCACCCCATCCAAACTATTGCCATAGACAGCTTCAAATTCTAGTAACTCTGCGGTGTAGTGCCGATCGATGGGGAAAGTGGTACCCGCTAACGCACCAGATCCCAGGGGGCAGATATTCACCCGTTTCCGCACATCCCCCAACCGTTCCCAATCTCGCTGCAACATTTCCCCATAGGCCAGCAGGTGATGGGCCAGGCTGACGGGTTGAGCCCGTTGGAGATGGGTGTATCCCGGAATTAAGGTTTCAATGTGCTGCTCTGCCAACCCTAGCAACACCCCCTGAAACGATCGGATCCGCTCCCGCAGGCGATCGATTTGGGCCCGTAAATAGAGGCGAGTATCCGTCCCCACCTGATCATTGCGAGAGCGGGCGGTGTGAAGTTTTTTGCCCACATCCCCCACCAAAGCCGTCAGACGACGCTCTACCGCAAAATGCACATCCTCATCTTCTAAACCGGGGTTAAAATTCCCCGATCGGTACTCACTGCGGATTTGCTCTAGCCCCTGCACCAGAGTTTCCCCCTCTTCGGGGCTAATGATGCCGGTTTTAGCCAGCATTTTGGCATGGGCTTGGGATCCCGTCAGATCATATTCAATTAAGGCAATATCAAACCCAATACTGGCATTAAAACGAACGATCGCAGGATGGAGAGTCGATTCAAAACGCTGGCTCCAAGTTTGGGCAGTGGATGCAGGGGAAGAACCGGAAGTATTCAAGGCTAAACTCGCAGAATGTTGACAGTACCAGAATTTTAAACGGTTCTTACCCCCTCACCTGCTCCAAATTTAAGAAAAATGTCAGGAATAGGGCATACGGGTCATGAACCCTCTAGGCTCACGGGACTCTCAACGGAAATCTTAACGGGACTTTCAACTGGCCGCCTTGAATCTCCAGGGTAATCACCTGAGCCGCTTGGCGTGAAGTCCCGTGGGGATCCTGGCCGGTTCCTGGGTTAAGGGCATAGGCAGGGAAACAAGCGGCACTCAGGCTCAGGCGCAAACATTCCCCCACCGCAATCCGGCAACAGATGGGCTGAAGGTTCACGGTCAAAGTCACAGACTCTGAGGGTGTGTAGCTCATCACCCGCCGATACCCTTGACTCAGGTTAAACACTCCCTCCCCTCCCGATCGCACCACGGAGAGTACGGCACACACATCAAAACTAGGGTTAGGACTTTGTAACACTAACGCCACTTCAACGCTGCCCCACAAATCCAAGGGGGTCACCAGAGGCGCAGTGGTAAACGTCACCACATCAGAACGATCGTCCAAGGACTGGCGGTTAAAACTGCCACCAGGAATCACTCCATGCCCCCCCAAAGCTGGCACGGGTCGCCAGGGATCCTGAACCAGAAAAGCACTGCAAGGCTCAATAGGAACAGATTCGATCGTCTCAGGTACAGGAGAGCTAACCCCTAAATCACTGACCCCTAAATCACTAACCCCTAAATCACTAACCCCTGAACCACTGACCCCTAAATCACTAACCCCTAAATCACTAGCCCCTGAATCACTAACCCCTGAACCACTAACTCCTGAACCACTAACTCCTGAACCACTAACTCCTGAACCACTAGCCCCTAAATCACTAGACACTGAATCACTAACCCCTAAATCACTGACCTCTAAATCACTAGACACTGAATCACTAGACACTGAATCACTAACCCCTGAACCACTAGCCCCTGAACCACTAACCCCTAAATCACTGACCACTGAACCACTAACCCCTGAATCACTAGCCACTAAGCCACTAGCCACTAAGCCACTAGCCACTAAGCCACTAGCCCCTGAACCACTAGAAACCATCAGTCCCTCATCAGTACGGAGGGCCGCCAGACCAGTGTTAATCAGATGCCAAGTGTGCCCAGTGTAAGTAGAGGGGATCGTCTCTGAAGAAGTTGAAAGAGGCGGAAAGTCCCCCGCAGTGCGCCAGATTTTTTGTCCCAAGTCAAAGCAATGTACCGGATCTTCCGTTAGTAATCCTGTATCCTGCCCCTTTAGAAACTGATCAAACCAGCGTAACTGCAAACGATCGATGGGGGTTTGGGCCGCGCTACCAAAATTAACCGCTCCGGCCTGTTGTCCCCAGGGGAGATGAGTCCAGGGGCCAATCCACAGGTGTTGGGGGTGGCAACTCTGGCGTTTCATTTGGTGATAGAGGTTCAGGGTTCCCCGCAGGTAGGGATCAAACCAGCCGCCAATGTGCAGCATGGGCAAATCGATCGCCCTGACATCGGGATTTAGGGCTTGCCAGTAGGGATCCATGGGGTCGGAGTGTCTCAGCCAGTCAAAATAAAAAGAGTCCGGGGCGTAGCGACACAGCACCTCCGGCAACCCCGGTGGACTGGCACCCTCAACGGGTAAGTGTCTGGAGGCTTGAAACAAGGCCGCAAACCCTTCCTCATCCCCCGATCGTCGCGCTGTTTCCGCCGCTAACTGAATGGCCCAGGCTAAATTGAGTTGCCAACAAAAAGCCCCCCCCTCATAGGCCCAGTCTGCGTATAAATCCGCCGCTAACATCGCCGGACAGAGGGTTTTGAGGGCCGAAGTGTTGCAGTCCCTGTGGGATTGCCCCATGGCGGCATAGAGTTGGGTCATGCCCTGGTAGGAAAACCCGTACATTCCCACCGCGCCACTACTCCCCGGTAGTTCCGCCGCCCAGTTGACAGTCACCGCCCCATCCAACCCTTCCTGGGCAAAAAGTTGAAATTCCCCCTCAGAAGTTCCCCGACCGCGCACATCTTGAATGACCACAATATACCCCTGTTGGGCATACCAGCGGGGATGGGCATACACCACCGTCGAAGCGATCGTTCTGCCATAGGGTTGTCGCATGAGTAGCACCGGAAATTCTCCCCGTCCTTGGGGGAAATACACATCCGCATCTAAACGAATGCCATCCGGGGTTAAGAGCGATCGAGATTCAAGATGAACTGAGTACATATTGGTCTGGGGGATCTGGTTAGTCTAGATAGGGATTTTCTGGGTAAGATTGGTAAAACTACCTGAGTACAAAATTATCTGACCGGGGATCTGAGAAGCATTGCACATCAGCCACTCATACTTCAGACATATCTACAAAATACCGCCAACTATCATGATTCACCTCAACCTCAACAAACTACGATCGATCGGGTTTATCACTCTGCTCCTCCTAGGAGGTTGCTCATCGCCCATTAATGCCGGTTGTCCCCCCGATGCCTACGGCAATGTTATTGATCTGGGAAACGGCCAATGCCAATCCCTAGAGGGGACTCCGCCCTCGTCTAGTCCAGTTCCGGCTCAAGCGAATCCGGCTCAGGTTAATCCGGATCAAGCATCCCGATCGCAGTCCCCGGCTCAAACCTTTCTCTGGAAAGCCCAATCCGCCCAAAATGAGGTTTATTTGCTAGGCTCCGTGCATTTTTTAGCGGAGAATAATTATCCCTTGCCAGCACAAATGCAGGCGGCGTTTGAGGATGCGGAAGCCCTAGTCTTTGAAATTAATTTAGATGAACAAAATACCTCCCAAGCGCAACAAATTATTCTCGAAAAAGCTCAACCGGAAGCTGGAGAAAATTTCAGAGATGGTTTATCACCCAAGACCTATACCTTAGCCACTCAAAAAGCAGCGGAGTTAGGGCTACCTATCGAAATTTTTGAAAACTTAGAGCCTTGGTTTTTTACCTTGATGATTCTGCCCTTAGAATTGCAGAAAATTGGCTTTGATCCCCAGTTTGGCGTAGATTATTATTTCTATAATCAGGCCGTTGCCCAAAATAAAAAGATCCTCAGTCTGGAAACTTTAGCCTATCAAATTAGTCTCTTCGATCGCTTATCCATAGCGGATCAGGAAAGTTTAGTTCTCCAAGCCCTAGCGGATCTACAATCCACAGAAACCCTGCTAACAGACTTAGTTTCATCCTGGGTAACGGGAGACACCGCTCAATTTGAACAGGTGGCCCTAGAGAGTTTTAAAACCTATCCCCAACTTCAACAAACCTTTTTAACCGATCGTAACCTTAACTGGCTAAAAACGATCGAGTCTTTCTTTCAGAAAAATGAAGATTATTTAGTCATTGTTGGCGCGGCCCATTTAGTGGGCGATCGGGGCTTAATTCAACTCCTTGCCGATCGGGGCTATCGATTTGAGCAAGTCCCAACTACCCCCAATTAAGAATCAATGAGGTCTAAGAATCCCAAGGTCATGTTCATACTCTAGTCGTGATGATTATGTGTATGAATTTGGGCTTTTTAGTTTAGCTTAGTTTAGGGAATTGATAGGCACTAAACTAGAGGGATCCTGCTGTAACACGGGCCAGGCAAGATATGTAAACACATTGATAGGAATTGCCCAGCTATAGTGGGTCATTTTCTCTGCCAGTTGGGGGTTGACCGGCTCGCCAGTCAGGTAATTATAGGATGATCCCCATAATGGATAAGCGTGCATTCCATTAATTCCCACCAGCAGACCATTCCAATCTAAAACGGGGCCACCACTCATTCCTTTAACAATATCGTTGGTATACCCAATTTGGTAACCGTCTTTTAACTCCCGATCGGCTATGAGAGAAACTAAGCCCACGGTAAAGCGAAAACCATTGGCACTAGGTCTAGACTGATCAAAGGGAAAACCCGTGGCAACGATCGTTGTACCGGCTATCAGGGTAGAGGAATCAGCAAAATATTTCACAACGGCATACTCCGCATTTGCCTGAACCTGTAATAACGCTAAATCCCGGTTGGGGAACTGGGCCGAGTCCAGCAATACCGCCGGATAAACTTGCCCATCGGGCATTTCGACTTGATAGGACTGACCAGGGGGCAAAACATGGCGGTTAGTAACAATACGGTAATAGGATCCCCAACGTTGAATTAATGTGCCCGTACCCCATTGTTCTCCGGCAATGACTCGCACAGTGATCTGTCGCGTATACTCTCGCAGGGCTTCTAAGTGATTGAGCACAGAATCATTGGGTGAGTTAGGAGATTGTTGCCAAAACGGGACGATGGGCGCGACGACCTCCGGTAAAACGGAGTTACTGTCTACAGAAGAATTGGTTACCTGGGATAACTCCAGGGGGTGCGATCGTTCTGGAAATCCGGTTTGGCCCATACTGCTGCTGGACAGGAGCAAGCTAGTACAGGTAACCAGTACACCAGCCAAGGTAAGCGTTGACTTTCGGAGTCCCATAATCCGTAACCTTAAAAATCCCATTGTTTCATCCTCAATCTTAGAAGAAATCTGGCAGTGTTTCCCGTTAGACTCTTGCCGTATTTGTGGATCCTTGGGATCCCACCGATCCTACCCTAATATTGTCTTTTACCAAACTTACGGAGGTATTTTCTCGTCCTGGATCGGAGTAGTTTAAAAAGATATATTAAAGTGTCTGATTTTCACCAGAACTAGGTTAAGATATACAAAGAAAAATTTATACTCATTGAAACTATCCCGTAGCCTTATGAAGATACAATCTTTCTCTCGTCTGCTTGCGGCGACTGCCATTCTTTCCGGTGCAGCTTGGTTGCATACGAACCCAGCCCAAGCAAATCCTGCCTCTTCATTCTATTGTGGAGTTGATACGGATGGTACGCCGACTACTATGGTAAGCCATCCTCAACATGGCGAAGTTCCCATTATTCGTTGGGTATCAGACTACTTCGAGGCTTCTGGCTACGACCCCCAAACCCGTTGTGAATTGGTGTCCCAGCGTTTCCAAAACTTTAAAGAGGATGGTACGTTACAATACCTAACCACCGGACGCATGAATCGGCAACCGGTCGTCTGTGTGTCTCCTACGAGTGGAGGTGAGTGTGCGGGTTTGCTCTTTACCCTCAAGCCCACCAGTAACCCCAATCAAACCCTACAAGACCTCATGGCTGTGCGTTCTGGCGCGACTAGTATCCCCCTGAATGAAACTGGAGCCCGCCTATACATTAACCTTGAAGAGTACATCCAAGAGGCTGCCGCACAATCCACACCTGAATCGGTGGAGGAGGTTCAATCTACAGAAGAAGGTCAGTCTGACTCGGCGCTTTGGTAAGCGTAAAACTCTCCTGGTCATGATGAAGAGAACCTTGAGAAGGGGAAGCGATCGGTTTCCCCTTTTTTATTGATCATCTGAAATACTCGTATCAGTGCCATGAATTATTCTCTGAATTTAAGTGCGTCAATCCTAGGGACTATTTCCAGCATCGCTCTGGTGCAGCCCGCTGCCCTGGCCCTAACCGCCAGCCAGATTGACCAGATTGCGGAAGCGGTCACCGTCCGTATTGATACGCCGGGATCTTCTGGCTCTGGGGTGATTATCCAACGGGAAGGCAACATCTACACTGTTCTCACGGCTCGCCATGTGATTGATAGCATTCGCGGTAATGAAGAAGCATACGTGATTCCCGCCAGTGATGAGCGCCAGAGTTACCGCATTAACAACCGCAGTATTCAAGCTTTGCCCAATAATGTTGATCTGGCTATTTTCCAGTTTCAGAGTAGTGCGACCTACCAAACGGCAACTCTGGGTAACTCCGATGCGATGAACCGGGGTGAAAATTCTTATGTATCCGGCTATCCTTTATTGACTGCTGCCCTGAATCAGCCGTTAAGACAGTTTACCCAGGGAAACATTACTGCCAATGCGACACAGCCGTTGGATGATGGCTATGGAATTGTTTACAGCAACGATACCTTACCAGGAATGAGTGGTGGGCCAGTCTTTAACAGTCAGGGAGAAGTGGTAGGCATTCACGGGCGAGGAGATATAGACCAGACCCAAGCCACTGGCAATTCGGGAGTTGTGGTTAAAACAGGGTTTAATCTAGCAGTCCCGATTAACACTTTCCGGCGCTGGAATGAACAAAACCGTTTTCTGGCTGTAAATACATCTGAGGCAGTTCCTGCTCAACGAGTGGAAACCAATGAAACTCAAGCCTCAAACTTTTTCCTACAGGGTGGAGAGCAATTAGAAGCAGGTAATTATCGGCAAGCGATCGCGCTGTATGACCAAGCCATCCGAATTAACCCCGATGAAGCTGATGCTTACAACGATCGCGGTGTTGCGAAGGCTATATTAGGAAACTACCAGGAAGCGATCGCTGATTACAACCAAGCTATACGAATTAACCCCGATTATACTGAGGCTTACCACAATCGCGGT
>DALYGI010000048.1:11682-16100 GCA_031971595.1 Prochlorotrichaceae cyanobacterium CTOTU29312 | reverse complement strand
AAATATTAACGCTCCAAATATTAACGCTCCAAATATTAACGAGGAAAATAATAATGTGGCAAATATAAACGAGGAAAATATAAATGAGAAAAATATTGATTCAAATAATCTTAACGATCCTACCCCCCATACTCCCCATCTTGATTCATCAGAAGATGCTCAACCCAGTTACCTCAGAGAGTTTACCATAGAACTAAAGACCCTAGCTATTTTCGATCGAGAAGGTTTGCTAGAGCGGGTGTGCGATCAGATCGATTTAGCCCAACATTTTTGCCAAGCCTTTTTAGACGGAATTCCCGTAGAGATTGAAAAGCTCCATGATGCATTGAATCTGAAAGATTGGTTTGGGATCGAGCAAAAATCCCACAGCTTACGATCGTCTGCGGGAATGATTGGGGCCGAGTGTTTAAGAAAGCTAGCGACAAAAATTGAAGAACTTGCTAAAGGTCAGGAGTCCAATCTTGAGCAACTCCAGAGCTTTGTAGAACACCTAGATCAAGAATTTGCCATAAGTAGGCCAGGCTAAATAAGGGGATCTATCAATGACGGCAGAATAGGGCTTTCAGCCGATTTAAAGCGCCCATTACTTTGTCTGATCTACTTACTGATTAAAACTTTAGAGCTTTTTGTCACAGAAAATGAAAGATAGTGATGAATTAAAAATTATTAATTATCAATTATTAATTATCAATTACACTTAGCTCTTACTAATTTAATTTCTTCATAGGAAAATCGCTCCTGTAGCTCTTCCCAAATACGAGTCAAACTAACCGTCCCGACCCGATCGATCGCGGTGGTGATTTCAGCTTCTGCTTCTGGGGTAATGAAACGAGAAATATCAATCACATATCCTTTTTCCAATAATTGACACAGATGCTCAACGATCGTGCTGGGTTTAAGTTCTCTGTGGTGGGCGATGTCTTCTAGGGAATATCCCTGTTGATAGAGTTCAAAGGTTTGCAGGTGGGTACTGCCTACGGCTTGAGATTTAATTTTCTGGGTTTTCTGGCAGTAGTCTTTAATAAAAGCGGTAAACCGATCGCCGTATTGCCTTAACTTGACCTGACCCACTCCCGAAATGCGGGCAAAGGCTCCTAAGGATTGGGGTTGCTGTTGAGCCATGAGCCGTAAACTGGCATCAGAAAAAACCATGTAGGGCGCAATTCTTTCCTGATCGGCGATGGTTTTCCGTAGGTTCCGTAGGGCATCAAAAAGGGATTGTTGATCACCTTGGGGAGAACTTTTCACGGTGGTCGATTCGGGATCAGTTGGTTTTTGAACCGTTTGAGGGATGGAAAGCCAAAACGATCGTTGTTTCCGTAAAATTTCCCAACTCCCCGCATTAAGTTTGAGAATGGCATAACCATCCTGGGTTTCCTCTAACAATCCCTCATGCACTAGGGATCGGGCTAAAAATTGCCATTCTTTTTTACTACGATCCTGACCAATGCCATAGGTAGAGAGTCGATCGTGCTGATTGCTTAACACTCTTTTGCTGCGAGATCCCCGTAAAATATCAATAACATGGTTTGCTCCAAATCGCTCTTTGCAACGGGCCACACAGGAGAGAAACTTTTGGGCTTCGATCGTCCAATCTTCTGAGGATCGGGGAGTACAACAATTATCACAGTTTTCGCAATTGCCCCTAAATCGCTCTCCAAAATAGGCCAGTTGAATCGTGCGCCGACAGTTTAAACTTTCTGCATAGTCCACCACCTGCCGCAGTTGTTGTCGGGCAATTCGTTGCTCCGCCTCTAGGGGTTCACCCGTCAGGGGATCTAACTTTTGTTCAATAATCCATTCAACTCGTTTAATGTCGCCCACGGAGAAAAACAAAATACAGCGAGCCGGTTCTCCATCCCGTCCCCCACGACCGGATTCCTGATAATAACTTTCTAGGTTTCGGGGTAAATCATAATGCACCACCAAGCGCACATCGGGCTTATTAATGCCCATCCCAAAGGCGATCGTTGCCACCATTACGGTCACGTCATCCCGAATAAAGCGGTTCTGATTCTCTTTACGGGTTTGATCCGATAAACCGGCATGGTAAGCCACCGCATTAATGTGATCCTGCCGAAGACGATCGGTTAATTCATCTACTTTTTTACGGCTCATGCAGTAGATGATAATTGAACCCTGTTGATAATCGTGAATGAGTCCCAGCAATTGATGATAGGATTGGCCGGATTTCGATCGCACTTCGTAATATAAATTGGGACGATTAAAACTCGCAATATGAACAAATGGATCGCGCAGATTGAGTTGATCGATAATATCCTGACGAACCCGCTCCGTGGCCGTGGCGGTCAACGCCATCATGGGAACTCCCACAAAAGTCGATCGAATCCGAGCCAATTGACGATATTCTGGCCGAAAATCATGCCCCCATTCAGAAACACAATGGGCTTCATCAATGGCAAAACAACTTAACCCCTGTCGGCTATGGACGATCGTTAAAAATTCTAAAAAAACAGGAGTCAGTAAGCGCTCCGGGGCCACATACACTAACTTAATTTGCCCCTCTAAAATCCTGGTTTGCCGCGATCGGGCTTCGATGGTGCTTAAACTACTATTTAAAAATGTGGCAGAAATTCCATTCTTGTGCAGGGCATCCACCTGATCCTGCATCAGGGCAATGAGGGGAGACACCACGATCGTGACCCCGGACTGAAGCACCGCAGGCAGTTGATAACACAGGGATTTTCCGCCTCCGGTGGGCATAATGGCCAGGGCATCCTGAGCCCGTAAAATACTCTCAACCAAGTCCTTCTGGCCAGGGCGAAACCGATCGTAACCGAAGAACTGTTTGAGGGCTGCTTCCAAGTCTACCCAGTCAGGCATAAGCTGATCGATCTTGAGACTTAAGGGTTAGGTTTTAGGGTTAGATTTCAGAGCTAGATTTTAGATTTTAGGATTAAACTTGACAATTAGATTGGATGGTTTGATTACACCTTGAGGGCTGAAGCCCTCACTACTAACGGCCCCGATGGCTAGCGGAAAAAATAAATGTGGGGATCTTCATTCATTAGCGATCGGTTCTGGGATCGTCTCATGGATGTTTAACCCCCGATTATCTTAAGCAAGAGCCTCAAGGGTTAATTGCTACCCGTGAAAATCACATCAGGGAACTTACCCTGGACATCGTTGAGCGATCGTTTCCGCCCATCTTCTTGCCAGTAATTAATAACTTCTGTTGCCCGGTTCAGCAGTTCAACCCGCTCAACTTCGGTAATCCAATGCTTGGCTTCCAATTCATTTTTTAACTGTTCCCAAGCATCATTGCGGGGCCAGAAAAAATAAGCAGTTAGGGGGCTTAAACCCTTGCCCACAACTTGATCCACCGCAAGGGCAACATTTTCTTCTAACCAAAGCACTTTTAAGACAAACTTAGCCGATACTGAAACGTCTGTCACCGAATCCTGACCCTTACATAAACTAAAGTACAGTCTGAAATTGTACCCTAGGATCGCCGTTTTGTCTGTAGTCATCCGGTCATGGGGTCGCGCTTGTAAGACCCTGAGTTTGCAAACTGCCCACTTTTTCCTATGATCTGGATTACCCCCAGCCCTATCGGCTTAGGAGCCTGAGGTGTAGACCCGCTGTTAACCCCTCGCCCCTCCTGGATTTCAATGCAAAAGCTCTATTCTGTCGTTGTTGGCCGATCGCTGCCCCTGGCTCTAGCGGGAATGGTAATGATGCTAGGAGGATGTGGGTCTGGCTCTCCTTCGTCCCCGGAACTCTCCCCAACGGCGCAATCTGCCACCGATCAAGCAACGCCTCAACCCGCAGATCCCTGGAAAATTGGGGAAACTGGGGTGGGGCCTATTCAGTTTGGTCTGACCTTAGAAGCGGTTCGCTCTCTGCTAAGTTCCGATCAGAGCCTTACGCCCCAACCTAACCTGTTAGTTGACTGGGATGCCATGGCCCTCAAGGAAAAGGAAACCCCACTGCTCTATCTGCTCTACCCGGCGGGCACTGTGATTACGGATAGTTCTACCGTGAGCCTGATTATGGTGGTGGATCCCCGCTACACAACCCCGGAAGGTATTGGCCCCGGCAGCACGATCGCCACTGCCCAAGGGGTGTATGGCCAGGCTACCCTGTCCTACAATACGGATAATGAAATGCGGGAGTATGCGCGATTTGACCGATCCCCAACCTACCTGGGCTTTCGGACGACGGGCACTCCAGACCAATGGGTTGGGCGCTACTCCGGCTCCGCAGATGGCAGTTACTACGAAACCCAAGACTTTGACCCAGAAGGAAAGATTGAATCTATTTTGGTGGATGGCTTTTTAGGGCAGTCTACGGATACTCCGTCCCCTAGCGCCGAAACTTCACCCAATCCTCAAGGAACCTCCTCTGCGGCGGGGGCCACGGAGGAACTAAACTGCACCAACCCCCTGACCACCCTA
>DALYGI010000048.1:0-11672 GCA_031971595.1 Prochlorotrichaceae cyanobacterium CTOTU29312 | reverse complement strand
TGATGCGGCCGATCGTACCCTCAACGAAGTCTACCAACAGGTGAAGCAAGGTTTAGAGGCACGGGCGGCGGATCAGTTGCAGGGGGCGGAGGTGGCCTGGCTTAATTTCCGGGATGCCCACTGTAGTCAATATAGCCAAGCTTTTGTGGGGGGGACGGCCTATCCTTCATTTTTACTGGGTTGTCTCACCCGCACCACGGAGGAACGTATTGGCTATTTGCGTCAAGAACTGGGGGTTTTTGGGCAGCACGATCGGACTTACCCGGAGCTAGGGGTGGTGACGGTAGACGGACAAACCCTAGATTGCCGCAAGCCCAATGGAACCCCGGTAGCAAATTACTGCGCCCAATTGTCCTATGAACAAAGCGATCGATCGTTAAATGAGGTCTATCAAAGCCTGAGCGGCAACTTCGGGGATTCCAATTCCGCCCAAGCAGCCTTAACGGAAGCCCAACTGGCCTGGCTAGACTATCGGGATCAACATTGTGCCTTTGCCACCCGCGAAGCGGTGGGGGGAACGGGGTATGAAGCTTACCGTAATAATTGTTTGGAAGACCTCACCCGCGATCGGACGGAGGAACTCAAAATCCAACTCGATCGCTAACGGTAACTGAGACCTGGGCAATCCGGGCAGGGAAACCCTGCTGTACCTTACCTTAGAGAATGCCTTGAGACTCAAGGCTTTTAAGCTGATCAATAGACTGGAAGAGATGCCCCTGGAAGAGGCCGGTGACGGCATCCATCAATTGAACTTCGGGTAGGTCAGGCGCTAGATCGAGGGCAGGGGATAAGGCCTGACGAGCTAGCTTGGGATGCCAGTTGTACAAATGGACAAATGCCAGGTACACATAGGCGTAGGGATTTTTGGGTGTCAGTTGAACTAAATCCTCCAAGGTGTCGATCGCCCCGGAGGAGTCTTCTTGCAAAATATAGGCTAAGGTCTTGCTGAGATACCAGTTCGATCGTTGAGTCATACTCGGTGCAATGGGACTGTCCGCTGAGGGCTCTTGTACCCTTAGGGAGACGCTAGCCTGGGTTTGGTTCAGGTAGTCTTTGACGGGCATATATTGATGGAGACGGCCAACCTGATCAAAAATTTGCTCTAGACCTTCAATGCCTTCGTTCATTAGGGGAGCTAGGTATCTCAGTTGACTAACCCAATCTAATTCGGGGGACGGTAAAACTGGGCCGTCGGGTACCAGGTCAAGGGCGATCGGGGGGATAGACAACTGCTGGCTCTCTCCGGTTTCCAGATTCACATACTCTGCCCTAAGGGTATAGGAGCCTGGACTCAGGGTAGCCGGGGCTAGCATTGCGGTGGTTTCAGTAACCTGAAAAGCCTGGGAAAGTTCATGGGGGGCAAACAGGGTGCCAAAGCCAATTTTATGATCGTGAATCCAGAATTGATCCGTTGCATCTGGTTCACCTGTCTTATACCAGGTCAACAGCATCAATCCGTTCTCTAAGGACTGCCAGTTTCCCTGCCAATGATAGGTGACGGGTATGGGCACTCCGATCGGGGCAGTGGGGGGCAGATCAACCTGAAGATCTAATACAGAGCGGGGTTCAGGTGGGGATTGGGGGGAAGGAGACGGCAAGGCTGTGACCGTGACCAACGGTTGACGACGATGATAAAGATAGAGATCACTTCCATCCGGCAAATTCCAAGTCTGAAGTCGTTCAAAGGCTGGATCGGTGGCTAAACGTTTGCCTAACTCGATCTGGTCTTCATTGGCGTGATCTTTTGGCAAGGTATCGCTTGTAGCAATCAACCAATCAAAGGATCGGCCATCCTGACGAACGGACTGTACCTTTTTACCTAACTCCCGTGCAGTTACCTGAAATCCTCGCAGAGCGCCAAAATATCCCACATTATTGTAATTAAGCGTAAAAGTATTAGGAATAACGCCAAGGTTTGATTTTAAATAAGGTGCTTTTTGAATGACGGTATCAATGATTTCTGGCTGAGGATAAAGGCGAGGATGTTCCAGTGGACGAGGCACAACCCCCAAGATGACGCTAGGATTAGCACCTGGAAATAACGAATTCCACCACAAAACGATCGCTAGGGCAAAACCAGCCCAGGGCACTAACAGCCATCGATTACACCAAAGGCTAAGCCCATATCCAACGAGGATAGCAAACCCTGGTAGATAGGGAATAATGTAGCGAGAATCCTTATTCCGCAACAGGGAAAAGAGCAGATAAGATCCCAGACAATATAAACCTAGCCAGAGCAAACTTTGGCGTAAGGGTAAGTTATAACGAGTGGAGACCCTTGGTAGGTATTTGAGGGCAGCTAAAAGCATTCCTAAAGCAGGTAAAAGAATCCAAACCCAAGAAATTGCATAGGGTAAGTCAAAGAGGTAATACGTCCATGCTGCTAAGGTTTGAATGGGAGGATCTCCCTCATTTACCGAGGCCTGAACAATGCCTGAACTATAGCTACTAAAGGCATAAATCCAGTTGGTTCGATACCAAGAACCACAGACCGATACGGCAACTAAAAAACTGACTAAAAGTTGCACAATCCTTTGCCAGTTACGGTTCCAGAGATAATAGCCCCCTGAAGCAATCAAGGGAAAAAAGAGGAAAAAAAGACTCGTTTGTTTGCTTAATAAAGCGACTCCTAAACTTGCACCAAAGACCAAAGCCCCAAGCCACTGCTGCGATCGTTTAGGTGCAAAAGTCCAGTACGTGAGGCAGGCAAAGCCGAGAATTGTAAAGGTTGCCAGGGTAATATCTGTCAGAAAAGCTAAACGGTAAAAGGTTAAGCGGGGGAAGATTAAAACGATCGCACTACTCCAAAAGCCAACCGTTTTATTAAACAAGCGTCGAGCAATCAGATAAACCGATGCCATTAAAATAGCATTGAGTCCCCAGTTTATGAGTAAAGCACCATCATTCCCCGATCCAAAAATAGCTTGGGTTAGAGCAGATATAATATAGGTGAGAGGAGGATACTTATTAGAAATTTTCCAGAATTCATGCCATTGACCATCTTGAAGAGCTTGCAGGTAATATAAACTGGCTTTAAGGTGATTGGCTTCATCCCATCCGGGCATAGATTCATCCCACCAGAGCCAAAAGGATTCAATACTATTGACCGCAAACCATAAGGTTAGCAATATGCCGATCTGAATTGGCTGTCCAGAAGATTCTGTTCTTTTTTCGTTAGTTTCCATTGCCTTGAGGGGGGAATGAATTGGGCGGGTGAGTTCGGCAACCATTATCGCAGGGGGAGGCTAACGGCAACGCTCAAATTGTAAGCTTTTCAACGTGAGTTCGATACGTACATTGTAAGCCCTCACTCCAACCCTATCGTGTACATACATAAATGGGAACCCAAAGGTCGGCTTACCCCCCTTAGTAAACTCCCAAGTGGGGAGAGGGGCTAAAGTCCCCATGATACCCTAGCTCCCCCTCGCCCTTTTTGGAAGAGGGTCTGGGGGTGAGGGTCATCGAACTCACGTTTTTCAGCAAAAATCATAAAAACCTCAACTATAAAAAAAGCTAGAGTACATCAGCACCCTAGCTTTAGATTAGCTCAAAGGTTTTAGCTGAATGCAGCCAGATCAGACCTTAGTAAGGACGGCAGACCAGAGACACCAAAGCCCCCATCCGATCGAAGTTGTCGCATTTAGACTAAGTTAGGGGATTGTCACGATCCCCATAACCTATGCCCTAGCTAGGCTACAGCCGCAGGAGAAACATTGACTTGAATGATGAAGTCATCAAAGTCGTTGTCACTGATACTGTTTCGTAAGTCCTCAAAACCGAAGAAGCGACCGTTCCCCGTGGCACCAGCCCCTTGGAACTTCATGTGATCGACTTTATCGGAGTTAGCGGCAATAACGGGATAGTAAATATCCGAGAACTGGCTAAAGTCCCCTTGTACTGCTAGGACAGGCAAGACATAAACCGCCGCAGTCACAGTGGTCAGGCTGAAGGAGAAGGTAGCAGTGGTGTTATCCGTTACTTGATATCCCACTGTGTTACTGTTCTCGGTAACCAGATTGGCAACGATCGCAGCTTTGTAGTTGGTGAGATCATCCGGTGTGGCAACTTCCTCACCACTGGAATTGAGTACGGCACCCTCCGCATTCACTAAGAAAAAGCCGATCGTGTTGTTGGGTCGCGCCCTAACAAATGAAGCGGACAGATGAGAGAACTTAGTTATGGTGCACCAAAAATTCGGAAGTGGGAACTCGGAGTTATGGGAATCATTGTACAAGGTTCCGCATTCCGAGTTCCGCGCTAGGCAAGTGAGTTAGGCAAGGTTGGCGATCGTCAGGGTTTCGACGTTGATACCCCAGCAGAGTGGCGATCGTTTAGCCAGAAAATGGATTACCAAAAACGAAGGTGGCATCCACTGCGTTTACACCGTTGAGGATGGCAACCAGTACACCGCCCAGGCTGATGTTGCTACCACTGAGGGTGAGATCATCAACGGAATCAGCAAACTGGTTGGCAATGCCGATCACGTCCGTGCCGATCCTGTAGTCAACGATCGTGTTGGGCTTGTTTTCCAACAGAGCCGGATCATCGGTGAGGATCCAGAAGGCATCAGCACCCGCGCCACCGGAGAGGAGGTTATCGCCCCCTTCACCAACGAAGAAGGTATCGTCACCGTCGCCACCCAGAGCGCGACCACCTACGCCGAGGAAGAACTGATCAGCGCCAGCACCACCGGAGAGGCGGTAGCCTTCGGCATCCGTAGCTTCAAATACATCATCACCACTGCCCCCAAAGGCACGATCGCCATCTGTCACTGTTAGTACATCACTGCCAGTACCCGAGAAAATGCGGTTACGTCCCTCAAGATCTAACGGTGGAGCAAAAGTAGTGTCTACTTCATCGTTTCCAGAGCCGGTGAAAATCAGGTCATTAATTCCATCTGCTTCACTGTTAGGTGCATTGGCAATAACTAGATCGGCTCCGGGTGTGGTGGCGACTAGATTAGAGTCTAGGACTGCCAAGGTAGCCTCAGGACTCAAGGAACTGTTGATGACTTCACCTTCGTCCGTTACTAACATAATCACCTGATCAGTGTAGACGCGACGCTCAGTTTCCACGAGGTTATAGTTTTCATCCAAAATAGGGAAACTGTAGACCGGTGTAAACTCAATTTTTGCCACGACTCCCGCTACAGGGCTGAAGGGTTCAATGTTAACCTCCAGGTGGCCGTAGTGTTTGCCTCCGTCGATGAGTTGCGGTACACCGTCCACCACTTCCCACACTTCGGGTTCACTTTGATCGGCAGTCCACTGGCTGTACTCGTTATAGTTGAGTAAGGCAGTATCCTGACCGGAACCAGTGCGCTTCTGACCCCGCAGTCCATCACCAGATACGCCAACGTCGTAATAGGTAACTCCAGTGCCATCTCCATCTTCATCCACAAAACTGCGCTCAGACATTTCACTGTGACCGGAGAGAACTGCGGCAACACCATACTCCTCGAACATTCCTTGATATTGGCGCAGAGGGGTTCCACCCTGACCCGTGGACTGCTCGTGATTCATGGGTTGACCGTGTTCACCGCTGCTGTAGGGAACATGGTGAAATTGCACAAAGATAATTTGTCCGTTGGCACGGGCATCCTGAAGTTGAGTTTCTACCCAATTCCATTGAGTGCTGCCAGGGTTAAAGTCCGCGAGGTCAGTACCGCCAAAGCTTTCGTACTGTTCGCGGGTGTAGTTGTCCTGAGTATCTGTTCCGGGGTCAGTAAACTCAGTGCCACTGATTTTAGGGGGTTGGCCTTCACCACCATAGTTACTGCGGCGATCGTCTGGTTCACCGTTGGAACTATCCAGGGTGAGGATGGTCACGGGGCCATAGTCAACACGATAGTAGTTATCCTGGTGAGAGGGAGTTCCATTTTCCGGAGTATCGAAGTAAATATGATACTTATCTCGACCAAATAGGGGACCAAAGCGGCCATCCGCATCCGTGCCATAGCCACCATTGAGAGCGCCAAAATTTTCCCAGTTCCCCAGAGCCGGTAAAATAGGATATTCCGACAGTCCACTATCAAACTCCCCAGCATTATGACGGAAAAACTCATCCCAGCCGGGTTGATAGCCCCCGCCCTGCACTAAGTCTCCCGGCATTAACAGAAAGTCAGGAGAACGATCGTTCACGATCGCTAAATTCTCTTGGTAGCCCTCTGTTTCAGTCAGGGCATAGCGAAGAGTTTGGGCAGTACCGGAACCAGAAGTGCCAAAGGTTGCAGCCCACTGACTCTCCGTTAAACTGGGGCGCTCAGAGTTCTCCGCCAGTAAGCCCGGTTGCCACTCCCGATAGGTCACTCGTCCACGAGGCTCCGTTTCACTGTCGGACATGGCAATAAAGCGAATACTAGACCAGTCTGTAGCAGTGGGAGCGGTTTTAAAGCTGGCACTAAAGGTCGTATCTCCCTGGGTGACAGTATAGCTATAAGTTTGCCCAGGCTCTAACCCTGTTACTTCAACCGTATGCTTGTAGTTATTATTGTCGATTAACCAACTATCAGTTAACCCAGCGATCGTCTGGTTTTGTTCTGCGGTGGTATAGCTTAACAGCGGTTGAAAAGTAACGGTACTGTTTAACACTAAGGGATTATCTAAACCAGACCCGGTGACGGTAAGGGTAGCATCTACGTCTTCAGTCGTAAACCAGGTAACGTAAATACCATCGGAGGACGGATTTTGAAGGTAAGGATTAACGCGAAATTCAGTCATGGAAATTGAAGATAAGAAAATAGAGCATACTAGGCAGTATTTCATTCCAACGTTAAAATCAGATAATCAATGGATTAACGATCGTTAACCCATTGATCCTGATTTCAATTTAGGAACAGCCTGGTCAAGCTCTAAATCTTTGTGGTGTAGATTTAATTCTAAATTCACCGCAAAGACCTGAAACAGGCTAGGCGAAGTTCTCCAGAGTGAGGGTTTCGGCGTTGATGCCCAACAGGGTGGCGATCGGTTTGCCTCCAGTAGCGATCGTCTCACCCCCAATGAGAATGTCACTGCCACTGAAGGATAGATCAGCAAAGGTGTAGCCAATCAGCCCCAGCAGGTCAGTTCCCAGAGTGAAGTCAACGATCGTATTGGCGCTAGTGGGCAGTTCAGCACTGGTAAGCCAGAAGGCATCCGCACCAGCGCCACCGGAGAGGAGGTTATCGCCCCCTTCACCCACAAAGAAGCGATCGTCACCATCACCACCGAGGGCACGACCACCCACACCGAGGAAGAAGAGGTCATCCCCAGCACCACCGGAGAGGCGGTAGCCACTGGCATCCGTTGCGTAGAACTCGTCGGTACCACTGCCCCCAAAGGCCCGATCGTCATCCGCCACAGAAACAACATCATGACCACTGCCCGTAAAGATACGGTTTTCACCCGCAGGAGCAGGAGCGATCGTCATGTCCACCTCATCATTCCCTGCACCAGTGAAGATCAGATCCACTAAGCCATTCAGTGCCTCAGGATTTCCGGTTCCCGCTAGGAGAATGTCAGCACCAGGAGTGCCACTCACTAAAGCAGGAGGTTCAAAGTAGGGAGCCAGTTGGGAAACGATCGCTTCTTGTCCCGTAGCATCAGCCGTCCAGTCCCCATCAATGGGGGTTACGGTAATGAACCCAGAAAGGAACTGATCACCTTCTGAGAGGGGATCGGGATTCGTAGGAGCTGGAGTGACCCCGAAGATCACCCCTGCATCACCACCCGGTTGACCGTCTAAGTCACCAAAACCAATAACAATCGGGCTAGTGTCACTGGCATTAGTGAAGGCCACACCTTGAATGTCACTGACTCCCTGCGGGAAACGACTGGGAATGTTCACGCTCAAACCAATACCATCAGGTAAAATCTCAGCATCAGAGCCTTGAGTGGCTTGAAGTTTAGCGATCAACTCCACAATAAAATCAGCCCCCGCTTCATAGGTTGCAGTGGGGGTATCATAAAAGTCAATGCCCCCACTCACCGCGATCGAGGGAACATCCCGGAGCAAAGCCGTTACTGCTGCACTGACCGTACCAGAAGAAACTGCACCACCAGGGCCAATGTTCTCGCCAGCATTAATCCCAGAAATCACTAAGTCGGGCGCTTCACCAGCCAGTACAAAGTCCAGACCAGCCCAGGTCGTAGTCCGCACCCCAGCATCTACAAACCACTGATCACTGCTAAAATCTTCCGGGACAAAGGTGTTAATGTCATCCTCTAGTAGATTAAAGGCCGTGGCACTAGCAGCAGCGGTGGGATGGAGAGAATCCCAGAAGAAATACTCTGCCGGATTCACGCCCTCTTTCAGATCCGGTGAGCCTTGGAGGAGAAGGGTGGGGAGAAACTGAGATGGATCAACATCCAGGGCTGGCTCTGTGGTATTCGTAAACCCAAAGGAGCTTGGATCGGACTGAAGTGTTTGGAAGGTCGTGTTGAGATCCAACTCGAAGATAGAAACGCCTAATTCTGTCTCCAAGCTGTCTAAGCGAGTCCTTAACAGGGCATTGTATTGAGTCGATAGGGCATCTAAGCCTGCACTGAAATTGACATCCACTAAGCCCGTTGGGGTTTGCCCTAGGGGAGTGAGATTACCAATGACAAACCCCTCTGCCCCTGCCGCTACCAAGGTTCTAATATGATTTTCAACATTCGTAACAACAATATTGGGATCCAGGGTGGGATTGTTGAGAAAATCGTTACTCCCTGCAAAGATCGCAAAGAGGTCTGTGGGCGTTGGAGCATCTGTAGCCAGGAAGGTATTAATTTGGGTTCCCACATTGGGTAGCTCGAAACTGACCAGAGGAGTCGTCCCCTCTCCGGTTTGGGCACCACTGAAGGCATAGTTGTCTCCGCCCAGGAGAGATGAAACAGATGCCGATCCAGCAAGACCTAATTCTTGGGCTAACAACTCTGAAAACACGGCCCCATTGGAGAATCGGCCCGGATCATAGGGGGGAGCAGGGGGGAATGTATTGCCGGATCCGATAAAGATATTCCCCACATCCGCCAGGCTATCCCCAAATACAATCAGGTCATCCCAGTAACGGTTGACGATTTCCAGGGGTTGACCAATCAGGGCAGAATCCAGGGCCGTTCCTGTGCCACTCTGTTGGTCTTGGGGAGCCACTACGGTAACGGTGTGTCCCGCAGCCGTCAGGGTGTTATAGAGAATTTCTAGACCTTCGGAGCTTATACCATCGTCGTTAGTCAGCAGAATGTTCAACGGCGTGGCAACGGCATCAGCGGGAGCAGAGGTGAAACGATCGCTGAGGTCTTGCCTAACCCCATCACTGGCAGTCCAGTCTCCATCCACTGGCGTGACCGTGACAAAATTTGCTAGAAAGTTCTGACCTTCCGAATCGGCGACCGTAATTTCTCCGGGACTGGTAGGACTGAAGAGTAAACGGGGACCATCACCTAAGTCACCCACAAAAAGCTCAAAAGTGCCCGTTTCATCCAGAACCGTGAGGGCAGTGCCTTCAATGTTGTCCACCACAGCGGGGATATTGACATTCAAACCGACCCCATCGGGCAGTAGTTTAGGGTTATCGCCCTGGCGATCGATCAGTTCCGCCACCAGATCCACCACAAACTCAGCACTGAACTCGTAAGCATCTGCCAGGGCCTCCTCATCGATCGCAAAGGTTTGGGGATCTCGCAGGGTACCAGCACTGACAGCGATCGCCGGAATCCCAGCACGGGTAGCAGTGGTTGCCGCGCTCACCGTACCAGAGGAAATGGCAATACTAGCTCCTACATTTTCCCCCTCGTTAATCCCTGAAATCACTAAGTCTGGTTCAACCCCACCGAGAATAAAGTCCAACCCGGCTTGAGTCGTGGTCACGGGAGTTGCATCCACAAACCACTGACCCGGAGCGAACTCCACCACTTCCGTTGCTTGACCGAGAGCATCAATACTGATGCGAGTACCCTGACCACTTTGGGGGCCTTTTGGAGCCACCAGGGTAACGTTGTGACCCGCAGCCACTAAAGCATCGAACATCACCCGGATACCATCGGCTTGGTACCCATCATCATTGACCAATAGAATATTCAGAACCGTCATAGAAACTCCTTAAAACTTAAAATGGGTAGCGCTAATCCATCTCGAACCTGAAAGAGGATGCGCCTTTCCTCGATTTTACCTCGGTCTTCCCAGGGGTACTCTATCAAAATGAGGACAAAATACAAAATTATGTAATGTATTCACTTTCCATAACGGGGAAGAAATTAGTCCCCGAATGCTAGCCCTCTCCCAGGTTGGGAGAGGAAGTGAGGACGGCCAACTTTGAACTAAAACGACAAGTCAGGAGACGAGAGGCTTAGGCAAAGTTGGCGATCGTTTAGGTTTCAACGTTGAGACCCACCAAAGTAGCGATCGTTTAGCCAGCAAATGGATTACCAAAAACGAAGGTGGCATCCACTGCGTTTACACCGTTGAGGATGGCAACCAGTACACCGCCCAGGCTGATGTTGCTACCACTGAGGGTGAGATCATCAACGGAATCAGCAAACTGGTTGGCAATGCCGATCACGTCCGTGCCGATCCTGTAGTCAACGATCGTGTTGGGCTTGTTTTCCAACAGAGCCGGATCATCGGTAAGGATCCAGAAGGCATCAGCACCCGCACCACCGGAGAGGAGGTTATCGCCCCCTTCACTGACGAAGAAGGTATCGTCACCGTCGCCACCCAGAGCGCGACCACCTACGCCCAGGAAGAAGGTGTCATCCCCTGCCCCACCGGAAAGTCGGTAGTCACTGGCATCCGTTGCTTCAAACAGGTCATCACCACTGCCCCCGAAAGCCCGATCGTTATCGGCTACAGTGGTGAGATCCGTACCACTACCAGTGAAAATGCGGTTATTTCCGGCAAAGGGAGAGTCCACTGCAAAGGCGGTATCTACTTCGTCGGCTCCGGCTCCGGTGAAGATCAGGTCGTTAATACCATCAATGTCAACGGTGCTGGTGTGCTGGTGGGATCGTTGGCAATGGCAGTATCGCCACTGGGAGACCCGCTAGATAGCTCTGGCGCTACATCCTGGGCTGCTTCAACCCCCAGACGGGCATCCAGGGCTAGGGGTTCATCCAGTTGCAGAATAACAATTTCGTTGTTGTCAATTTCGACTCCGTTCAAGTCCCGACCGATGGAGAAGGGGTAGTTGTTGTCGTTAGCCACTAAGATCGTGTTGCTGTCTAAGACAATCACATCTTCGATCGTCACGAAGGGCATGGTATAGGTGGTGCTGCCGTCACCATTGAGATCGTTGGCATCTTGGATGTTTAGCAGATCCACCACTTCTTCCTTCGCCACAAAACCATCCGCGTCAACCTGGCTGAAGTCTACTTTGAAGATCTTCTTGAGGGCAGCAGCGGCTCCCTGGTTGTTGTCCCGCTCAATGACGAGAAATTCGTTGTCGTTGATGGGGGTGAAGTCACCGATCGCGTTGTTGGGGGCTTCCAGGGGATACAGTCCCACTATTCCTTGGTACTCCCCACTGGCAACGTCAAACTCATAGATTCGCAGGGAACCCACGGGATCGCCCACCACGGTTCCTTCCAGTAAGGGGTAAAGGGTGGAACGATCGGGACTGAAGGCCATACCCTCAAAGCCACGGGAGCCCCCTAAGTTGGAAACCACTAGATCGCCATAGTAGGGTTGACCACTGACGTAGCCTGTTCCTGCTAGGT
>DALYGI010000047.1:14118-16143 GCA_031971595.1 Prochlorotrichaceae cyanobacterium CTOTU29312 | reverse complement strand
GAATAGGGCTTTCAGCCGATTTAAAGCGCCCATTACTTTGTCTGATCTACTTAAACCCCAACGTTCTTTAACCTTTAGGTGACTGCATCAAAATACCCAGAATTCGATCGTTGTCCCACTTCTAACACCTTTGACACTGCTGCTAGGGTGAGGTAAACTACTGTACATTCTTGGATGGTAATGGGGCACAATGGATTCACAATCCTGCATGTCTTATTTGTGGCGAAATCTCAGGTAACACAGAAGCAAGCGAAAATAACATTTTTGCCTAGATAATGTCATCTGAATACATCCCTATGCCAACAGGAGCGAAGTTATAATTAAATTATCTGCCATTCATCAAAACTCTCATGAGCCAGATTCTGACCTTAGAATTAAGTGAACAAGTGTTTACAGCAATTCATCTGCAAGCGCAGACAATTGGGATTTCTCCAGAGCGGTTAGTCGCAACATTGTTGGAGCGGCAGTTTACTCAAGTTTTCAATTTACTTCTAGGCGAATCGGAAAGAAATGCAGCACGAGCAAGATTTGAGCGTCATTTTGGGACTTTAGAGTTAGAGTCCAATAATTTTATAGATGTAGATAACGAGAGCATTGATGTTGAATTGGTTAAAGAGTATGCTAGTACCCATGAGGAAGGGTAATGCTCATCGATACATCTGGATTACTTTGCCTACATTTCTCAACTGAACCGCTTCATACACAGGCTTGTGTTGAGTATCAAAAGGCGACCGTTCGATTGACTCATAACTACATCATCGCAGAATATGTAGCACTTGCTAATGCAAGACGATTTTCACGTTCTTCTGTTCTTAATTTTGTAGTTGATCTGTTAAGTAATCCAGACATAGACACCGTATGGGTTGATGAACTGATACATCGAGCAGCCGTTGATCTACTGATTGCGCGACAAGATAAAACTTATTCGCTTTGCGATGCCGTTAGCTTCATTTTAATGCGTCAGCGTGGACTAACTAAGGCGTTGACGACTGATCGACATTTTGAACAGGAAGGTTTTGTACGTTTACTGCTACAGCAAGCCAGCTAACAACTCCAATGCGGTGCGCTTATTTAGACATGGATGGAGAAATGGATGGAGTTGACTTCCTTCTGGTTCCCAGAGAGAAACCTTTTCGAGTAATCTAATAGAGTCTCCTCAAATAGACTCCTCAGACCTTTAGGACGTATCATGATCGAATTTCTACAAGCATTTCTCACGCCACTTTTGCAACCCATTGCGGATTGGTTTGCCGGTTTTAATTTTCCAGAACCCATTGTCCATTGGGGCCATCCCCTGATGATGGGCATTGTAATCCTAGCCATGGGTAGCGCCATTGCCCTCACCGGTTGGCAGATTCGCCTACAACCCGATGCAGAAAATACGGTGAAAAGCCGCTTTAGTCACCGCAAGCTCGGCCCATGGATGTCTACTTTTTTAGCCCTGGGCTATAGCGGCGGCTTACTGTCTCTGGTGATGCAACACAAGCCCATTTTAGAAAGCCCGCACTTTTGGACAGGGACGATCGCTTTGGTGCTGTTAGGAACCAATGGCATGATCTCTCTTTCTGGCTTTGGGGGACAAAAACCAGCCCTCCGCACGACCCATGCTTACCTCGGCTCCTTTGCCCTGGTGGTGCTGCTGGTTCATGCCGCCCTGGGCTTAGGGCTAGGCTTCAGCATCTAGAGTAGCCCGCGCTGTACCGCCTAAGCAGTCAGCGTCGGGAAGAGGTCACACTGTGGCTCCATCAATAGCGGGTAACGCTGATACGGCTAGGGATCCCCAGGGAAAACCCTATGCTTCTGTAAGGTGATCAAGCTTAAACCAAATATTGGGGGTGGGCACGGTGAAGCGCACCAGTGCATACTCCCCCTTTAAATCTACGATTTCACCATTACTTTCAAAAATGTAGGGCGGAAACCGATCGTCACTGGCCTTTGCTTCCAGGGAATTTTGCAGCTTTTCGGAAACCGCACGCACAAGAGAACCTTTTTTCAGAGCAGCCATAGGAACAGTTGCTAAACAGC
>DALYGI010000047.1:1472-14018 GCA_031971595.1 Prochlorotrichaceae cyanobacterium CTOTU29312 | reverse complement strand
GCACGCACAAGAGAACCTTTTTTCAGAGCAGCCATAGGAACAGTTGCTAAACAGCCCTTTTATTTTATTGTAGATTGACCTTTCCCATGACCGCCATTTGGCATCCCTTTACCCAAGCCAAAACCGCCCCGCCTCCCCTCAAGGTCAAGTCTGCTGCGGGGGTTTGGTTAACCCTAGAGAATGGCCACCAGGTTTTAGATGCCATTTCCAGTTGGTGGGTCAATACCCACGGCCACGCCCATCCTGCGATCGCGGCGGCCATTTATGCCCAGGCTCAAACCCTAGAGCAGGTGATTTTTGCCGGGTTTACCCACGATCCGGCGGAGCAGTTGGCCCTGAAACTGCGGCAGAAGTTGCCCGATCGTCTTGAGTATGTGTTTTTCTCCGACAATGGCTCCACGGCGGTGGAAGTGGCCCTGAAAATGGCCTATCAGTTTTGGGTCAATCAGGGGCAGAAACGATCGACTTTTTTAGCCTTTGAGGGGGCCTATCACGGCGATACCTTTGGGGCCATGGCCGTGGGAGAGCGATCGATTTTTACCCAGGCGTTTCAAGATTTGTTAATGACCGTAGAGTTTTTGCCCTTCCCCGCGACCCATTGGGGAGATGAAACGGTGGAGGAAAAAGAAGCCCAAGCCCTGGCCATTCTTCAGCAAAAGTTAGATCAAAATCCCCAACAGTATGCCGGTCTGATTTTGGAACCTTTGGTACAGGGGGCTGGGGGAATGCGGATGTGTCGCCCTAGCTTTGTGCAAGCGGTGGTGAACTGCTGCCGATCGAGGGACACGATCGTTATTTTTGATGAAATTATGACGGGCTTTGGCCGCACGGGGGACTGGTTTGCCTGCCTCAAAGCCCAAGTGGAGCCGGATATTATCTGTTTATCCAAGGGGTTAACCGGCGGCTTTTTACCCCTAGCAGTGACCCTCTGTAGCGATCGCATTTACCAAGCTTTTTACAGTGACGATCCCCAGAAAACCCTGTATCACGGCCATAGTTTTACCGCAAACCCCCTCGGCTGTGCCGCTGCCCTCGCTGCGTGGGATTTAATGTATGAGGCAGAACCCCGGTTTCGCACCCTAGAAGCCCTGCACCTAGCGCATTTACACACCTTCCAAGACCATCCCCTCGTCGCAAACTATCGCGTCACCGGCACGATCGCCGCATTAGATCTCCAAAGCGATCGACCGGGGGATTATCTCGTGCCCATCAGCGCCCTCCTACGGGAACGATCGATCGCTAAAGGGGTACTGTTGCGGCCCTTGGGGAATGTGTTGTACGTGCTGCCTCCCTATTGCATCACCGATGGAGAGTTAAGCTGGGTGTACACCATTATTCATGAATTACTCGCGGAACTCCCCAGGATGCTTGGATCCTCACGTTAAATTCTGTAACAAGTTTTTGTGGCTTTCCCTCTGGGATAGCAAGGATGGTATTCTTTCCTTCGGGTAGACAAGCAACGAGATTTGAAGCGATCGGATCCCCTTGGAGTCCTGGCTACTTACCTCTCAGAGCGAGTCCTACATATAGTTATTCCGTTCCTCGAATATAGCCTGTTGTGGTTGAAACATTTCTTGTTTTACCCCAGTCTAGAGTACAGGAAGAGTAGCGATTTTATTGATAAGTTAGAGTGGTTGGGAAGCGATCGTTTTGCATCAAAAGCTGTGTTATACATAGTTTCTGGCTCGTCACTTCTTAACCAGTCGTTACAGCGGATGCGTAGGCTCATACATCGGCGTTTTTGCTGAGAGACTATTCCGCACCGCTGAACTTAGTCGTTAGACCTCTGATTTGTCGGTGAGATTGTGGTTGTGAGCATATCTGTGGGTGGCAGTTTTCAAGTAGCTATCAAAAGCTAGTCATGACTTACCTAAAATAACTTTTATTCAAGTAAAAAATGGGATAGTAAGGATAAACCTGGATGACAGAAGCGTTATTAGATATTGCAGGGATTATCGTCCAAGCATTACGCAGTAATCCACACATTCGGTTATGGAGCATTGCTACGTCTGGGTTTCTCCTAGTTCTTGTTGCTGTTGTCCAACTCACAGCAACTTTTTGGATGCAGGCAGAAGCTGTTGAAGTTGTCAGAAGAGCAATACCTGCTGTCGCTATTCCGTCTACTATTATGTTTTTCCTCTCTTTACTAGCATTTACCCCGGTGAAGATTCAGGGCGGCGGTACAGTGAGGGTAGAACTTGAGTCACTCCGGGAAGAGCGTTCCAAAATTGAGGAGCGTCTTGTAAACCAGCCGAAACCGGATGTAATGGATACAATTCAACTTAACCTTAATCAGTTAAACGAATACTACACAATTAATAAAAGTCAAGCACGCAATAGCTTCCGGTTTAGTGTCTTTGCAGTTGTTGTTGGACTTGCAATGCTTATCATTAGCATATGGATGTTCGTACTACAACAGACCTCAAATCCTCAAATGGCTGTAATCACAGGTATCTCTGGAGTTTTGATTCAATTTATCGGGGGCGCATACTTTTATCTTTACCGTACCAGTTTGGTTCAACTTAACTACTTCTTTCATCAACTAGTTAAGATGCAAGACACGATGTTATCTGTGCGACTTTGTGAGCAAGTTACACCGGAAGATCGTCAAAATGCTCTACGTGAAAAAGTTATTCTCACTCTTCTAGAACGTAGCTCTCCAAGCATGGCAAGTATTGAAGTGCCTCCAGTATCAACAAACCAATCATCTAGCTAAAGAGTATGCCTGATACAATGAGGAAATCGGCGAGGTCTAACAACCGCAATGCACCGGAACATTTCAGTGCGATCGTTGTCTTGTAGGGTGGGTTAATGCAATGTAACACACCCGTGTAACCCATTTAATTTAATAGTTATCAACAAACTTGTAGGGTGCGTTAATGCAATGTAACGGTGCGATTCGTTTCTAGGGGAATCAATAGCCTAGAGTGCTTATGTAGCGCAAGGGGCTACAAATTGCCTGAATTGGTTACACCCTTTGAATTAATGGAGAGTTCTCAATGAATACGTTTTCAATTTGGAATAATGACATTATTTTGGAAATCCATGCGCTTCGTCAACTCCTGGCTGAAGAATATCAAAATGATCTTTATGCCTATTCTCAAGCGGCAGTTTCACATTGTTTGTCTTTAGGTTTTGAGTTTACTGAAAGTCCTCGTCGTTTACGCAAAACTGCAACATCATACTATCCTAAACAGGTTAGTGCAGCGGACACTTAAGCTTATTCCCTCCGATCGCTTAGGCGAAGATCAAACCCTTCCCGACGGCTGCGGAGGTCGTAGTATAGAACCGCTTTGATCGATTGCCAAAACCCCATCACCATCATATTCATAACCAAAAAGAGCAGAAGACCGATCGCTACGCCGGGTAAAAAACGGGTTAACAGCGCCATTTGACCCGCTTCATCACTGAGGTTAAAGGAGGGTATGGCGGCAACTAACCCCACAATGGGGGGAACGGAGGCGATGCTGTAGAGGGGAATGGTCACTAAAAAGGCGATCGTCATGACAATCAGAATACGCAGGATGGATCCTTGGGCTAAAGACCAACTGCGACCGATGGATTGAAAAGCGCTTAAATTCTCTTCGATCACGATCGGCACTTCCACTAAAAAGAAGCGGGCGGAAATCCAGGTGTAGAGGCTAAAGGTAATTAAATTGGCTAACAGGAAGGCTAACCATTCTCCATTCCAAGTCTGAAACAACAGTCCAAAGGTATTGGTTAGGGGAACATTGGCAACGGAAAGCAAAAGGTTAAGGCTAAATAAAAGGAAAAAGCTGAAGATAAAGGTCAATAAAATGCGCCGCCCCCGTGGTTTTAAGGTTTGGCGAATCTCCCCGATCGCTGTGGGGGGTGTGGGCTCTACATGGGTGAAGTCTTCATAGGCTAAACGAATAATTAAAGCCATGTCTAAAAATGCACGGATCAGCGATTGCATACTAAGTCGCAGGAGGATTATTGCCACCGCAATACCCATTAAAACCCCCATCCCAGAGGAGAAACGATCGTAAAGTAGACCCGTAACTACTCCTAACCCCAATAACACCAGAAAGGGAACCAATAACCAGAGGGTTGCTCTCAGGGCAAGGATAAAATAAGTGCGAAAATTCGATCGGTATAGCCGAAATCCGGTGCTAACAATATCCCCCATGGTTAAGGTGGGAATGACAGCCAAAGATTGACCAACAGATTGACTAGACCGGGGAGAACCAAAATGAGGGGGTAGGTTTGTCATGGCCGTAGACCTAGGTAAGGGCCGGAACATTGGGTCGGGCAAAAATCATCCGTCCGGCGGAGGTTTGCAACGCGCCCGTGACCACCACTTCTAGATCCGAACCCAGATACGATCGCCCCTCTTCCACCACCACCATGGTGCCATCATCCAAATAGCCAACCCCCTGGGAAAATTCCTTGCCTTCCTTAATAATTTTGAGGGCTAAACTATCTCCCGGTAAATAATTCGGTCTGAGGGATTGGGCTAAGTGGTTAATATTGAGCACCTGCACACTTTGCACATTGGCAACCTTACTCAGATTAAAATCATTACTAATTAAAATTCCCCCTAGATCTTGAGCTAAGCGCACTAATTTTGCATCCACCGTGGCAATTTCTTCGTAATCCGTTGAACTAATCACAATGCGAGTCGGATAGGTCGATCGGACTTGATTGAGAATATCTAACCCCCGTCGTCCCCGCATTCTTTTTTGCTCATTGGCCGCATCCGCCACCTGCTGAAGTTCCTGTAAAACAAACTGGGGCACTAAAATTTGACCCTCTAAAAACCCCGTATCCAGTAATTCCTGAAAACGACCGTCAATGATACAACTTGTATCTAAAATTTTGGTGCTGGCCGGTTTCAGAGTTCCTTCCGCCACTAATAACGTTTCCACGGAATTGGGATTAACTAAGCGTAATAAAGCACGGCCATGGGTATCCGCCAAATTCATCCCCGATACCCCAAATAACAGGCAGCTTAAAACCGCAGCTAAAGGCTTCACAAAGCCAAATTCTACGGGAATGGGCAAGAGTAAAATCGGTGCTAAAATTAAATTGGCAATGAGTAAACCTACCACCAACCCTACCGCCCGGCTGACCAAAATATCCACCGGCAACGATCGTACCTGCACTTGAATCCGCCGTAACAGGGTTTGCACCAACAGACCCACAATGCCAAAAATGAGTGCGCCAAACCCCGCCGTGACCGATCGTAGCCCGTCTAAACTGTTCACCTGGACTAGGGCAGAAGTTGGCAAAAAGTCGATGCCGTAAAAGCCCACCCCAATGCCAAACAGGACAAAAGATAAAATAATAATGAGATCTAACATAAGCCCTAAGCTGTCGGGACAGAAATTATTATACTTTAGCTCACAAGCTCACCTTCAATTCTTTCTGTTATTGTTGCCTTTGGCAACGGGAGCCCTGAGCAGCCTTGATACCCCCGGATCCCCTAATCAATTCCCACCTAATCAATTCCCATGAGTAAACTTCCCCCGCTACTGCTGGTTCACGGACTAGGGGATACATCCCGCGCGTTTAAGTCCATGACTGCCTATCTCACGGAGCGGGGTTGGACAGTCTTTAGCTGCGATTTAAAACCCAATAATGGCCAGTTGCCCCTCGAAGCCCTCGCTCGACAACTCGATCGTTATATTCAAGCCCATCTCCCTGCCGCTGAACCCTTTGATTTACTGGGTTTTAGCATGGGAGGCCTCATTAGTCGGTATTACCTGCAACGCATGGGCCGGCTTGAGCGGGTGCGTCGTTTTCTGGCCATCTCTTCCCCCCACCGAGGCACCTGGGTAGGCTACTTGCGCTGGAACCCTGGCTGTGAACAGATGCGGCCCGATAGTGAATTTTTAAAGGACTTAAACCAAGATTGGCAAGTCTTAGAGCAGGTCAACTTTGTCTCCCTCTGGACTCCCTTCGATTTGATGATCGTCCCAGCGGATAGCTCCGTGATGCCCGTCGGGCGCTCCCTGTCCTTTCCCGTGGCCCTTCACCCCTGGATGTTGACCGACGATCGGGTATTTGCCACGATCGTTAAGGTGCTGACAGAACCCGATCGGTCTTGATATGAATGTCTTGATATTAATATTGAATAATCGAGAAAAAAGGCACCTCCGGCAGATTTTGACGACCATTCAGGGCCAACAATTCCACCGCAAACACAAACCCCACTAACTCTGCCTGGGCTTGGGTAACTAGCCGAGCCGTAGCCGCAGCCGTGCCCCCCGTAGCAATTAAATCATCCACAATCAACACCTTACTCCCCGGTTCACAGGCATCCTGGTGCATTTCCAACCGATCGCTGCCATATTCCAGGTCATAACTAGCCCCATAAACCGGTGCAGGCAACTTGCCAGGCTTACGGACAGGGATAAACCCAGCCCCCAGCTTATAAGCGATCGCAGACCCCAAAATAAAACCACGGGACTCCATCCCCGCAATATACTGGGGCGATAGCCCTTGGCACACCTCCGCCATTTCATCCACCAACGATCGCCACCCCTCAGGATCCTTCCATAGGGTCGTCAGATCCCGAAAGAGAATACCAGGCTTCGGAAAATCAGGAACATCACGGATCAGGGCTTTGAAATCCATAGGTTTTTAGGGGACAGGGGACAGGGAATAGGGAATAGGTAATAGGTAATAGGGGACAGGGAATAGGGGGTAGTTAGGGGACAGTAGGGTCCGGGTTTCCCGACCCATGGGAGGGAATAGCTTGTAGTCAGGGCTTCAGCCCTAGGGAAAAATTAGGGGAGAAATTGAGAGAGAAGATTCAAAACTCAAAACTCAAACCTCAAAACTCAAAATTCAAAACTCAAACCTGTCCCCTAACCCCTAAATCCTAATCTAGATAGCCCATCAGCACTTCAGGCACATCGTCAATTTGGTTAGAAGCGACGGGACGGGGGCCAAAGTTACGATCGGTGCGGGCGATGGCGAGGCTGCTGGACATGGTGGGACGGGGGCCAGCAATGTTATCCATTTTGACAATGGCGAAGGTGTCTGCCATGACGGGGCGAGGGCTGGGGCTGTTAAAGGAATGCTTCACGACGATCGAACTGCTGGCGATGGGTCGAACTTCGCTACGTCCAAAGGTGGAGGCAACGGAAAGGGTGCTGGGGCCGATGGGGCGACGATCGGGTAACGCGGCGTGATAGATGGTCAGTTCTGATTTAGTTTTCTTTTCTGGAGCGGGGGCGGGAGATTTATCAGTGCTGCTCATAAGGAAACCTGGATAGCTGAGGATTTTATTATTCTTTAATACCTAACTGTATCACGACCGCTGGTTAGCCGTTCTTATTTTGAAATCTAAAAATCTAAATGTACGGGCGGTTGCCCCTACGCTAGTCTCTAATAATGAAAATTACTGCTAGGCTCTGGCCACGGGGCATGTGCTCTGACCACGGGGCATGTAACCTTGCGATGGAGGCGGGCCGTTGCTAGACTAACCCCTGACTGCTGATTTGACTGTTCCTTCTTCCTGCCCATGACCCCCCTCCATTATCCTGAAGAAAATCCCCCGGAAACACTTCACCCCCCTTTACCCCTAGGGCTGATGTTTCGCCTCGGTATTTTTCAGATGGGGTTGGGGATGATGTCTGTGCTAACCCTAGGGCTGCTCAATCGGGTGATGGTCAGTGAGTTAGGTATTCCCCTGGGCGTGACGGCGGGGATTATTGCCATGCACCAGTTTGTCGCTCCGGCACGGGTCTGGTTTGGGCAGCTATCCGATGCTAAACCCATTGGTGGAGTCCATCGCACGGGCTATGTGTGGCTGGGGGCAGTGTTTTTTACCACGATCGCTGTGGTGGCGGTGCAGGCCATGTGGCAATTGGGGGATCGGGTGGCTGCGGTGGGAACTTGGCAATTTAGTGATCCCCGTATTCAACTGTGGGTGGTGGTGCTGGGGCTGGTGTTTGTGGGCTATGGCTTTGCCCTTAGTTGCAGTTCTACCCCTTTTGCGGCCCTCTTGGTGGATATTTCTGAGGAGCATGAACGATCGAAGTTGGTGTCGATCGTCTGGTCAATGTTAATGGTGGGCATTGTCATTGGAGCCATTGTCACGGGCGTTATGCTCAAGCAGGTGGGCATTGATGCGGAATTGGCGGTGATTAAAGCGAGTTTGAATCGGCTGTTTTTCATGGTGCCGGGGATCATTGTGCTCCTCACCCTGGTTTCCACCTGGGGGGTAGAGCAGCGCTACTCCCGCTATCGAGAACGATCGCACCTCAGCGCCGATCGGGAGGATCAAATTAGTCTGGGCCGGGCGCTACGAATTTTAACCGCTAGTCGGCAAACGGGTTTATTTTTTAGCTTTCTGCTGGTCATGAGTTTGGGACTCTTTATCCAGGAAGCGGTTCTGGAAAATTATGGGGCCGAGGTCTTCCGCATGCCGATCGCAGAAACCACCAGCTTAAATGCGTTTTTTGGCATGGGCACGTTACTGGGGCTAGGCTTAACTGGCTTTTTTATAGTGCCCCGCATCGGCAAAATTAACACCGCTCGTTTGGGGTGTATCCTGGTGGCCGTGTCCTTAGTGTTGATGATTTTAGCGGGCTTCAATCAAACCCCTGAATTATTAAAAACAATGGTGGGGCTCTTTGGCTTAGCCTCCGGGGTCACCACCACGGGAGCCATTAGCCTGATGCTAGACTTAACCGCCGCAGAAACCGCAGGTACATTTATTGGGGCCTGGGGGCTAGCTCAAGCCCTAGCGCGGGCTTCCGCCACTTGGCTAGGCGGGCTGATCAAAAGTCTAGGGGATCAACTCTTTAGCAGTACCCTCGCCCCCTATGCCCTGGTTTTTGGCTTAGAAGCCAGTGCCATGATCCTAGCGATCGGCCTGTTGGGGCGGGTGAATGTGCGGGAATTCCGGGATAAAACCACGGTGGCCATTGCCCAGGTTCTCCAAGCGGATATGGATTAAGGATCTCTGATGATCGGTGAGGATTTTTCGGTGAGGATTTTTCGGTAAGGATTTTAAAATTAAAACTTTAGGACTACAGACTAAAGGGTAAGCTCAAGGAGCCAAAGTTACTGCTCAGGGCCAGGTTCATATTTTCTAAGGACTTCACCAACCAGAGCACATTGCCACTGGTAGTTTTGCCATAGTGGTTAAACAAAATCCCTAACCGTTTTTCCAGATAGGGTTTCACCTTTTTACAGAAAAGCACCACCCGCAGTAAAACCCCCGTGGTAATCATGGGGCCTAGGTTACCCAGGAGATCAATAAAGGTAAAATGCTCCACACGGCGAGGACTTTCCACCACCAGATAGTTTAAAACCTGGCTACAGGTTCTAACCACTAAAAACTCCGTCAGCGGCACACTATTGTGATCCGGCAAAAAGTTAATTAAATAGTCAGAAAATTGGGCGTTAAAATGGCGTTTTGCATAGCCCGGATCCATGGATGTGGTGATATACACGTACAGTTCTTCCTTGAACTGCCCAAAATTCCTCACACTTTCCGTATGGGTGGAAAAACGATTGGCAATGTCTTTGTGGGAGGCGTTCCCCTGCACTTTGCCCATGTAAAATTTAAGGCCATTGGCCACTTCACTACCCGTGAGTAAGGTTGGATTAGGACTATGACCCAGCATTTGATCTAGCTGATCCGCAGTGTTCACGCCCCGACGAATCAACCGATTCCGCCGCATTTCATAGGCTACATAGCCCGCCAGATCCTGCTCAAACTTTTGCTGCTGCTCTTGCTTTAACCTTTGGACGGTGTGTTGGTGATCGATGTCTCCCAAATCCGCCATCAAACAATGGTCGTACAGGTAAGGATAACGGGGAATTAGTAATTCTAAGGGTTTTGATTTGAGGTCAGTTTCCGTAACGGAACTCCGCTCAATAACCTGGGCAAAGCGATGGAGCGCTAAGTATTGGTCACTGGCGGCAAATTCAGCAATTAACTGGTGCAGGCGGCCTAACAAACGAGACCGGTGTATACTGCCCACTTTATGAACAGGCCGATCCTCAAATAGGTAGATCAGTTGGGGTATCCAACTTTTGTGGCGAGGGTTTAGCTGCCACCGGTTAATTAAAATGTGAAGACAACGGTTGAGTACTGGAAAGAAAGCCTGCGCCGCTTGTTTGGAAGAGACTAGGCGCGCTAAGGCTTGCACGATCTGTTCCTGGGGATAGCCAATGCCATCAATGAAGAGAACCCGTACCCGATCGATGAGTTGCTCTGGATGCTCCTGCTCTACTAGTGCGAGGAAGTGATCGTAGAATAGTTGCTCTTCTGCGATGGAACCTCTGTCTTGAAGGTAATAATTAGCCATAGTCATAGATGGTTCCCCTAGGCACATCGACTCGTGGGTTAGATCAGGGTTTAGATCACTTTAGACAAGTTCAAAGAAGGTAAGTTCAAAGACAAGTTAAACAAGCGAGCCTGAATGCCTGTCCAAAAGATTACCACAAGCCTATTGTTATCCTTCTAGCTTTACAGAATCTTCATAAATCTTCCGTGACATTCATCACTAAATTAGGACGAACTGGCCCCAGAGACTGAGATTGAGATTGAGGTTCAGGTTGAGTTCAACCCAGACCCGAAAAACTTGGCTTGGCTTAATAGCTTAATAGTTCGGCACTCACTGGATAGAGGCTATCATCCTGTAGATTTTTCCTAAAGGCTAGTGGGAAAATTACGGAATTTTTATAGTGTGTTGAAACCAGGCTTCTATGCCATCCGCAAGGGCTGAAACCAGTTGCCCTTGGGCGGTTTCATCGATAATCCACTCAAATTCTTCCGGGTTAATCATGAAGCCTAATTCTAGTAAAACCGTGGGCGCGATGGTGGGACGGGTGAGGGCGAGATTATTCCAGAAGATGCCGTAGGACGGGCGATCGAGGTGGTGGGTCAGGTAGTCGTGTAGGAATTGAGCTAGGCTGGCGGACTGGGGATGGTACCAAAAAGCACCTATGCCCTGCGTATTTTCCGCATCTCCTGCATCCGGTAGGGCGTTGTAGTGGAGGCTGAGGGCTAGATCCGGTTCCTGGGCTTGGATCAGATCCACCCGATCCTGGGGCCACAGATCCTCATCCCCTTGTCGGGAGAGGGAAACGATCGCTCCCCGTTGACGGAGGAGGGTGGCCAATTGTTGGCTAATTTTGAGGGCGACTTCCTTTTCGGGGTAGCCCGTGGGGCCCCGTGCCCCTAGATCATTTTCGCTACCATGACCCGGATCTAAAAAGATTCGCAGTCCCTCCATACCCCGATCGACCTGGGGGGGGTGTTTGAGGGAGAGGATCAGTTGGGTGCCCTCATAGCGGAGTTTGTAGCCCCAGGACTGCTGCCCCTGAAGCTGAAATTGGTAGCGGACTTGGGTGGGGGTAATTTGCTGCCAGGTAAAACCTTCGATCGCCCCATCGGGGTTGATGTAGATGGTATCGGTCTGGGCGATCGTATTGTGGAGGGTGAGGCTGAGGGTCTTGGCATCTGGGGTTTGGGTAATGGTAACCGGCACGGGCACTTCTAGGGGAAAAACCACCTCTGTCCAATTGCCCTGGGGCCGGGACAGGACACTTCGCAGCAAGCTCTGGGGTAAAACCGCGCTAGGAGCTTGGCTAGTTTCAGAAGCCCGAATCCACGCGCCATAGTCTAACCGCAGCCAGTCCCCTTCCTGGGCGGTGACCCGCGCCTGGGTGCCTGTGGGCAGGGGAGTCAGCCGGGAGTAATCCGTACCGGGGCCCGTGCGGGCGGTGCCGGATTCAGCGGTAACCGTGGCGATCGTGATGGTTTGGGGATCCAGAATGTCCAGGGAGCCGGGGGCGGTTTGGGAATAGGTTTGGGAATAGGTTTGATTCTGGTGGGTTAACTGATAGCGCACTTGATAACGGCCAGGCTCAGTTAAGGAGCCACAGCCTTGATACTGTCCCGATCCCGGAAGGATTTGGGGCAGATTATCCTTAGTGAGGGCGGCACTATTGGGGGGAAGGGTGGGGCGCTGGGCCGCTTCCGAGAGGGCAAAGGTGTGGGGGTGTCCCTGAGTATTTTGGGCGGTGACCGTGACCCTAGCCTGGGGTGGAGCGATCGCACTCCAGCATATCCACTCCCCCGGTTGCCGGGCGATCGGTTTTGGGGGGAAGAGGGAATTTTCCCCAAAGGTTGCTCCCGTGGGTAGGGCCGGGGTAGGCGAAACCCGCACCACCTGCATTTCCAGGATTTGGGGAGGTTGTCCCGCCGCCTCATACCGGAGCGTAAAGGGATTACTGCCCACGCTGAGGGGAAAACTGGGGGCAAAATGTCCCCCCGGACTGCGGTGTACCGATCGGCCATTGATGGTAACTGTGCCCTTAGGGGGAGCCGTCCCGATCAGGAAAATCCGATCCGCAGTGGTTTCGTGGGCTGGGGGGGGGTAAACCACTTTCAGGACAGAACGAGATGCGGGGTTTTGAGACTCCTGAGCGATCGTGGGGGGAGGAAACAGCCCATTCACCCCTAAGCTGAACCCACTGAGACTCAACACGCTAAGCAGACCTAAAACAGCAGGGGATGGGGTGACCATGGTAAGAGTTTTGAGTTTTTAATTTTGA
>DALYGI010000047.1:0-1372 GCA_031971595.1 Prochlorotrichaceae cyanobacterium CTOTU29312 | reverse complement strand
GAGTTTTGAGTTTTTAATTTTGAATTAAGAATTAAAAATTAAAAATTAAGAAATAGGGTAGGGGCCAGGTTCCCTGACCCATGATTAATTTTGAATTTTGAATTGGGATCTGTCGATCGCTGGGGAGGGCTTGACCTTGGTTAGGGATGGTATCATAGCCACTCTGGTTAGGGAACTTAGCCGTGTTGTGATCTGGGGATAGGTGCGATCGTGATTGCTCTACTAATGTTATCTCTGCTGATTTGGGTCGTTTTAATTCTGCTGTGGGGGCAGTTTTGGCGATGTGATCAACGTCTCCAGAGTGCGGGGATTTCGGGGGATGCAGATACCTTGCCCCGGATTGCGGTGGTGATGCCGGCCCGTAATGAGGCGGAGGTGATTGAAACCAGTCTCCGATCGCTCTTGAATCAGGACTATCCAGGGGTTTTGTCCATTACGGTGGTGGATGACCAAAGTGAGGATGGCACGGCGGAGGTGGTCACTCGTCTGGCTCAGATGACCCAACCCTCCCGATCGCTTCAGGTGATTACCGGCCAGCCTCTGCCGTCGGGGTGGACAGGCAAACTCTGGGCTTTGGAGCAGGGCACTCAGCAGGTAATCGCCACCCAAAACCCGGATTTTATTTGGCTGTCTGATGCGGATATTGCCCATGCGCCCCACAGTTTGAGCCAGTTGGTGTACAAAGCCCAGACTCAGGATTTAGCGCTGGTGTCCCTGATGGTTCATTTGCGCTGTCAAAGTCTGTGGGAGAAGTTACTGATTCCCGCCTTTATTTTCTTTTTCCAAAAACTCTATCCCTTCCCCTGGGTCAACAATCCCCGGCACTGGATGGCGGCGGCGGCGGGGGGATGTATTTTGTTGAAACGATCGGCCCTGGAACGGATTGGGGGCATTGGGGCACTGCGGGAAGCGCTGATTGATGATTGTACCCTAGGGCAAAAGGTGAAGCGGGGTCAGGGTCGCCCCTTTACTCCCATCTGGCTGGGGCTGAGTGAGGAAACCGTGAGCCTGCGGGCCTACAACGATTTGGAAAGTATCTGGACAATGGTGGCCCGGACTGCCTATACCCAACTAAATTACTCCCCGGCCCTGTTGCTGGGGACGATCGTGGGGATGGGGTTGGTTTACGGGGTCGCTCCCCTGGGGGTGGTTTATGGCGGCATCATGCAGCAGTGGAGCGTGTTAGGGTTGGGGGCTGGGGTGTGGGGGTTAATGACGATCGCCTATGCTCCCACGGTGAAGTTTTACCGTTTGTCTGGGGTGTGGGCGTTGGCGTTGCCAGGCATTGCATTTTTGTATAGTTTGATGACCCTAGACTCTGCTCGGCGGCACTGGCTGGGCAAGGGGGGGGCATGGAAGGGGCGGGTGTATA
>DALYGI010000046.1:0-16334 GCA_031971595.1 Prochlorotrichaceae cyanobacterium CTOTU29312 | reverse complement strand
CCAGAACGCAGCAATTTATCTTACCCTAGCAGCGGGGGAACCGCTAGATCGATAACTGGCGATAACACCCCGCTTCCTGAGGATTAATTTTTCGCAGGATCAGATTATGAATTTGTTTAATGTCCCATTCTCGAATTTCCGTACTTTTTTGGGCTAAAGTCTCAATATAACCGATCGCTTCTTGATGGCCAATCACCTCTAAATGCTCATCCAGCGTCTTCCCTCCGATCGTAATTCCCTTGGTTAACACTAGCTCCGTTTCACTTTGGGTTAAGGTATTCCCTTCGATCGCATTGGAGTTGTAGGTAAAGCGCACATCATAGATTTGTTTCAGTTCCGCAAGAATTTCTGGCTCAAAGGGTCTAAACCCATCTAACCATTGCTTGAGGGTATTAATTTGCGCTAATTTAGTCCCATGGTTCATGGTCAAATACTCTAAAATTAAAGGAGTTAAGGAAAACCCTTGCTGTTGACTTAAATGAATCAGTTGTCCTATAAACTTCTCATACCCTTGAGTTGAACCGGTGGGCAGCGTAGCCGCTAAAGTTTTGCTTTTAGCTGTGATTTTAGTTGTGATTTTAGTTTTGTTTTTATTCCCCATTTCCCATGCTCCCTTTCAATGAATATCACTTAAATGAAGATAACTTAGATAGACATAACAGCTTAAAATCCTGCCTAGGAACCCTCTTAAAATCTTGGCTAGGGCGTTTAGTGAGTGGTTGCATCAATCCTTGGGACGATCGTTCCCCGGAGATTAATTTCGATAGACTCCCCCTGAAACGATCGCGCCTAAACCGATCGCCAGATCAGCGAGAGCATTCCTTTCTCTATCCTAGGGTAAATCCTTGTTTAAATCCTGTAATAAATCCTGCAACACATTCTGCAATTTCTGCCTCTCCCATCATCTATCAATCTGCCCTGTTTCCCTGGTTAGCTAGTGTTTTTCCCGATCGGGGAGATTTGGCCTTTTGGGAAGCGCAGATTACCCCCCTCCTTCCCCACTGGCAACACCAGGAATTGGCATTAGACCTGGAATTAGACCTGGAATTAGAACTAGAACTAGCGATCGTCCCCCGTCATGGTCTCAAAATTGGAGTGTCTGGGATCGGGATCGTGAGCATCCTAAAACGGTGGCTTCAAGACCCGGCCCTACCCCAACTACCGCAACCCGTGCAACGGCAAATTTTAGCCAAAACTGGAGATGGCTGTGAACTCCACTACCACCACGATCGCTGTGGTCAACTCCAAGCCTTGGGGCAGCACCAGGGTTGGTGGCCCTCTTCCCTCCCGTGGCAGGACTTAACCTGGGAAAACGGCTTTGAGGAATTGTGGATCACCGATCCCACCGCCCGATCGCTGCTGGAAACCTGGATTGATCAAACCGATGCCCTAGATGGGTCGCCTCCCCATCTGGTGACAGGGATTCCCAACTTCTTAAAACACCTCAGCCAATACGATCGGGCCCATGCCTGGGGAGCTTTAGCCCAGACCTTGCCCCAGAACCTGTTTTGGGCACACTCGGTTCTACTGGCCGCCAGCGATCGGCTCCTGAGTGGTTTCATCAAAGTCTTAACCGTTCATTCTCCCTTCCCCTATTGAGGTAAGAATTGGCTTCCCAGCGAGTGGGGAGTCGGGAAAACTGGGCCTGACTGTGCCGTTATTGCCCCCTATGTCGCTGGGTTCTTTTCCGTTGGTGATCATTTAATTTTCCTTAAAGACGTTAGCGATCGTCCGATTGCGTCCTTGGGACTTCGCCGTATAAAGGACTTTAACCCTTTTCGCCTTATTCATCCTCTCCTTTGCCAACCCCCCGCACAATCCGAGAAAGTTCCGTCTTTTCATCCACTGAAACCCGACTGGGAGAACCGCTAATAATGCGCTCAAAATTACGGAAAGAGTCTTTAATTTCTGGGCCTTGGGCGCTAATACTAAACTCACGAATGCCTTTATCATGCCAAGATCCTCGCATCTTAAAGACGTTAATGACCCTGGACATTTCACCGCGAATTTCCACGTATTGCAACAGCAAAATGGTATCGGTAATCGTGGAAATATGGGAATCCGTAATCGAGTTAGATCCCATAAATTGATCCGTGGTATTGGTGAAAAATCCGGTGATTTCTTCCTGCTTGGCATAGCCCGTTACCCCAATCACAAATTGGCGGAAAGCATTGTTACTCACCCCTCGGTTCAGGGCAGACAGGGAGTCGATCGCAATGCGGGAGGGTTTGAAACTACTAATTTCCGTTTTAATGCTTTGCAGGTGATCTTCTAAGCCCGCAGATTCAGGGTAGGCACAAATAATTTTCAGCAGGTTATTATGCTCCATCTGCTCAAAATCAATCCCCCAAGAATAGGCATTTCGCAGCAATTGCGCCCTGGATTCTTCGTAGGCAAATAAAATCGATCGTTCCTGTTTGAGGCAGGCATCTTCCAAAAACTTACAGACCAACATGGTCTTACCCGTACCCGTAGCTCCTGTGGCCAAAATAATCGAATCTTTGAAAAAGCCACCGCCACACATTTCATCCAAGGTTTGTACCCCAGACGACACCCGCACATTGGACGATCGTTGGGTGAGCCGCATGGCCCCCAGGGGAAAGATACTAATCCCATCATTGGTCATGGTAAAGGGATATTCGCCCTTCATGTGGGTCGTACCCCGCAATTTCAAAATCTCGATCGTCCGTCGTCGGCGCTCCCCTTCCAACACATTTCGCACAATCACCACGTTATCGGACACAAATTCCTCTACCCCAAACCGAGCGATCGGCCCGTACTCTTCCACCCGCTCCGTGGTCATAATGGTGGTAACCCCAATTTGCTTGAGGCGAGCCACCAGCCGGAAAATTTCTCGACGCACCACCGAAATGGCATCGTATTGCTGAAACACCGCCGTCATCGAGTCGATCGCCACCCGCTTGGCCTTATATTTGCGAATGGCATACTGAATCCGCTCAATCAGAGCCGACAGATCGAAATTGCCCACCACATCCTGTCCCTCCGGATCCGGAGAGGCATCCAGGATAAAGAATTTCCCCTCATCAATAAACTGTTGTAAGTTCCAGCCAAAGCTTCTCGCGTTTTTGATAATATCCTGGGGGGACTCTTCAAAGGTTACAAAAACCCCCGCATCGTCAAAATAGGTAATGCCATTGTAAAGAAACTGAATGGAAATCAGGGTCTTTCCGGTACCCGATGTGCCGCTGAGCAAGGTTGTTCTCCCCACCGGAAGCCCCCCATGACTAATATCGTCAAACCCCTCGATCATCGTGCGAATTTTGGGAACCCCCAAGAGCGTTGCGGGATTCTGGCTATTATCATAGGGGGAGCTATACTGGCTTTCCGGGATGGGAGTCATAGGATTTTATTCTTGTTAACTACTCAAGGGTTATTAATTGTACTCTTTAGACTATCAAAGAATAGGAAAATCCGTTTACTCTTCCTCTCGCAGTTCTTCGTACAGCAAATCTAAGCCAATCAATACCCGCTCCCGATCGGAAAGATCCCCGATGATTCGTCGCACCGGCGGGGGCAAGATCTTGGAGAGAGTGGGGGTCGCTAAAATTTTGTCTTCCTCCGCAAGCTGAGGATTTTTTAAGACATCAATCACCTTCAGGGCATAAACCCCTTGAAATTCTTGCTCCAGAATGTTCTTAAGGGTTTTGAGGGCACGAACGGAGTTCGGGGTGTTGCCCGCAACGTATAGCTTAAGGACGTAGGTTTTTCTCAGGGGACTCATAAAAAAAGATTACCAGTTTATAAAGTGACAAAGGGGAGTCCTAAGGTTATGGAGCAAAGTTTCTATGGGAGAAATACTGCTATTTTACCAAGTTCTAAGCTCAAGATCTTCAGATCAAGTACGCTTAAAAGCTTGTGGAGTGTTAGGAGTCTCTGGGAATAGAGCGTCGATACAGTTCACAGAGGTGGGCGATCGTATCAATTAAGGTTAATCGATAGTCTAATAAAATATCCTCACTCCGATTTTCGAGTTTGAGTTGTTGGGCAAATTCATCCATTAATTCCATGTGAATTTCCACCACACTGGTGACAGGAATATCCGCAAAGAAGGCTAGGTTTACAAAATTATCAATTTCACTATTGAGATCCTCCAAGGGGGAAAAATACTCTAAAACAATTTTACGGTAATGATTTTTAAGGTTCTGACGAAGTTCTTGAGCAGGCCCTGGCGGCAAATGTCTTAAGAACTGTTTAGGATCCCGTTTATAATACACACCCAAATACCCCAATCGCTCATGAAGCTTATCCGCAAGTCGTTGTTGCTGTTGTCGTAAAATCCTGGAGTCGTGAACTGGACTCTGTTTGCTGGGCAGATTAGATTTATGGGTGAGCCCCGCGAGGGGCGATAGTTGCAAAAACTGAACGATCGCCTTGTCAATAATAGATTCTACGCGATTTGAAGGATTAGGATCCCCCTGCACCGGATTCATTAATTGACTATCTAGCACCTGCACCTCCGCCGGATGATAGCGATAGGTAAATTCCCCGGAGATTAGGGTTTCAGGCTCAACGATCGCGGGGGCAATGACAGGGTTTGATTCTAAAGAAAATGTGTTTAGAATCATAACAACGGGTAACAGGGTCTTATGATGAGTTAAGGCCTGGATGAGAGCGGCTAATCCAGGAAAATCTTCTAGAACTAAACAGTCGGTTTGATTTTCTCGATCTTGGAGATGCTGAATTAAACTTTCCTCAGAAGCCTGACTAATCAAAGCGAAGCGATCGCTCTGTAACGATCGCTGAAAAAAGTCGGCAAGAGGCTCAGATTTGAGAAAGGCACAGACCGAGAGCTGAGAGAACACAATGCTACCCGAACTAAAAGGACAATATAAGCTGGAATCCTATTTAGGACTTGGGTGCAGCTTCTATAATGCTGGGACTGTTTCCAGAATCTAGGATTTGCGGCTTATGGTTTAGGATGGTGCCTGAGGCGCATAGCGCTCCTCAGACCGTAGGTTATCTGGGTTTAGGTTATAACCTAGGGTAAACGGGCAGGCAAGCCTTAGAATGAGAGATTCGAGGCACGAGTTTGCTAGTGTTTACAAAATTCTGAAAAATTCTTAAGAGAATATTACAAGTAAACTAGGCATTTGTGCTTCTTAGTTAAGTAAATTTAATCTTTAGAGAATTTTAATAAAGTTTTAATGATCTGTCGGATCGTGGCTGAGGTCAGCCGGTCTGATGTCCTCCTCACGGTGAAACTGTTATGTCTGACTTGCCTTTGCCGTCTTGGATTTGCGCCGTTCCCCTGTGCCGGGTGACCCATACGGTGGAAGAAGCTTTGGGGGCTTTGTATCAGCGTCAGGCGACCCAGGTTGTTTTAACGACCCAGCAGGATCATGCCTTTGCCTTTTTAAGTTTAAAGGATTTGTTGTGGGGGCTAGCGGCCCGGATCCTGCGCTTGGATCAGCCCTTGGCAACGGTTCCCCTCCATCAACCCCTCTGCTTATTGTTATTTACCGAGCCCTCTCCCCAGCAGGCTTGGTGGACGGTTTGGCAGCGTTTGGCCAGTGCGGACTTACAGGCCCCCGCCCTAGAGTATGGGTTTATTAACCTAGGGGGAGATTTTTTGGGGATGTTAGATTATCCTCGCTTTCTCCATAAGCTGGTGGAGTATTGTCCGGGTAATCCCCTTCGGGGGTTTGAGCCGAGTCAGGTAGATTCTGAACCGACCCATACAAACTCTAGTCCAGCATCTAGCCCAGCAGCATCTAACCCAGTAACCTCAAGCCCTCTGGCTGATCTAGCTCAAGTCTTTTCCCAAGTTCTTTTAAAATATGGGGCGATCGTCCTGCAAGAGCATCACCGCTTAATTTTAGAAAATCAGCACAAGGGGGGTCTGCTCGATCGTTTGGGTCATGACTTGAAAACTCCGCTGACCTCTATTGTGGGTCTGGCCTCCTTACTCAAAGAAACCAGTACCCTGTTGCCCCCACCAGAGACTCCCCTAGACCTCGCCCAGTTAGAAACGATCGTTCAGTATGCTCACCGCCAAAAGTATTACGGAGAGGTGATTTATCAGAATAGTCGTTACCTCATGGATCTGGTGAATCGCCTTTTAGCTCTGGCTCGTCTGGAAAACCACCAGCAGGTTTTAACTCCCCGCTCCCTGCCCCTGCAACCCCTTCTGCAACACTGCTGGAGCCAAGCCCAGCAAGCCCTGGGGCTACGGGCCCCCCCCCACGGGTCTAGCTCCGATCGGCCTTGTCCAGATTTAGACCCGACCCTCCAGATTTGGGGAGATTCGGAGTGCTGTGAGGTCTTGTTAACCCTCTTTTTAACCCATAGATTGGATCAGGAAACGGACTCTTCGCGCCTCTGTTTGACCCCTAGTTCCTGGGGAGAGCCACCGGCCTGGTTGATTTTGACCCTTCAGCCCCTCCAGTTACAGGGGTCGGACGATCGAGAGTTCAGCGAATTAAGCCCAGTCAGCCCAGTAAACCAAATCAACCCATACAAGGACGATCGAGGGGGAGAGGGATCTGCCGCCCTCCCAGATTCTTTAACGCTTTGGCTAGTCCGCCGCTTTGCCCACTGGCAAGGGGGAGATCTCAACAGTTTTGGGTCTACCCTGGCCCTGCTATTGCCCCAAACTCCTCGCCCCTTGGAAAGTCGCCAGGAACCGGATCCCCACTTTCTGCTGATGGGGTTGGGGAATGCTCAGGAGTGGTTAAGGGTCGGATCTTTAAGGGTTTTGGTGGATCAGTTACGATCGTGCGGTATTTTTACCCTCTTTGCCACGGATCCGGAGGAACTGCTGGCTAAATGGCAGAGCTTTCATCCGGCCACCTTGCTTGTGGATGGGGCTTGGGCTGAGGCGTGGGAGAGTCTGGCTCTGCATCGTGCCCTGGAGCCTAGTCTGTTCCAACAGATTACCCTCTTGGCCATGGTGTTACCAGCGGTACCCCAGCCAGAGCAACAGGAATTAGCCCAGGATTATTTTCAATTTCCCCAGGATGGCCAACGGTTGTGGGAGCGGTTGGAACAATTGCGGCCATCCCCAAACCCGGCCCAGCCTCAGGCCCAGTCTCAGACCCAGTCTAAGGGGAGCAACCCATCTTCCGGCACGGTACTCTGGTTGGGGGCATTGAGCACGGAGGATAGATTAGCCAGCGTTTTTCCAGGGTGTCAGGTGCTAGAGGCGGAGGATGTGGAGCAGGCGGAACTGTTGGTGCAAATTTGGGAGATTGAGACGATCGTTATTGGTTGGGTGCCCCAGGCAGAGCGGGAAACGATCGTGAGCCGTGTTCGCAACTCTGCTTTTTTAGCTCCCCTTCGCTTAATTTCAGTACTTGACCTCCCCCTCTCCCTGCTGAGCTAACCAGGATTCATATAAATCGGGGCGACGTTTTTGGGTACGTTCCAGTTGTTGCTGCCGTCGCCACAGGGCGATCGCCTCGTGGTTTCCCGATCGTAAAACCGCTGGGACTTCCCAACCCCGAAAATTGGCGGGGCGGGTGTAGTGGGGATAGTCTAATAAACCCTCTTCAAAACTTTCTGCTTTTAAGGATTCTTCCTTGCCTACCGTGCCCGGTCGTAAACGCACCACACCGTTAATGAGGGCCAGGGCAGGAATTTCGCCGCAGGTTAGCACAAAATCCCCTAGGGATACTTCACGGGTCACCAGGTAACTAATGCGTTCATCCACCCCTTCGTAGTGGCCACAAATGAGGATTAATTGATCATAGTTTTGATTCAAGTCCACAAACAAAGCCTGATCCATCCTCTGACCCTGGGGCGTGAGCAGAATAATCTCCCGACGCGGCAACACCGGCAAGGTTTCGATCGCTTCAAAGAGGGGTTCGGGTTTAAGCACCATACCCACCCCGCCCCCGTAGGGTTCATCGTCTACTTTGTGATGGCGATCGGACGTGAAATCACGGGGATTGATTAACTGTACGGTGGCAATATTACGGGCTAGGGCTTTGCCGAGTAAACCCGATCTGAGGGGGCTTTCAAAGAAATCGGGAAAGAGGGTGATGACATCTATCCTGAGGGGCATGGAGAATTTGGAAGGGGGAACTGGGAAGTCGGAACTGGGAAGTCGGAGGTCGGAACGGTCGGAACTTGTAAGTCGGAATAAGGGGGATTATTTTAAGATCCTTTTAATACAGAAGTATACTGCATCTTTTGACACAATCCTGTAAAATCAAGTCAGAAGCTAGTGAGATAGATTCAAGAAGGTAAGGGCTTGTATTCTAAAGTTCCTGATGTGGAAATTCTCCAGTATTTAGTTCGATCGCTCCCGGCGGTTGAGCTATTATTTATTATCCAAATTGTTTATTCTTCTGCCCATCCTTGGTTAAGTTTAGTCATTTGCATTTGTTTGCCTAGTTTTGGCATTATCTCAATCAAAATTATCCAAGAAAATCCCTCCTTAAACCTCAATCTTGTCTGGGTGTTGGCCTGTCCGCTGTTGATGACACTTTGCATTGTTTCCGGTCAGGAGTCTCCGGCTTGGTATTTTGGCATTACGGGCACGATCGCTGCGGCTTTTGTGGCTCAGGGGCGATATTTGAAAACGATCGCTGTGGTCATGACGATCGTTGGCACCTGTTTGGGGTGTTGGCTTGGGGGCAGGTCGGTGAGGGAAATTTTACCCATTTTTACAGCGTTAACGGCTTTTGCTGTGCTTTTTCTGCGGACTTATGGGTTCCTTTCACAAATCAATGAAACGATAGAAAAACAGAGTATCATGATTCAAAACGATCGGGATGAAATCGATCGTCTGCTCTCTAACATTTTACCACAGTCTATTATCCATCGCCTTAAGTCTGGGGAGTTCCCCATTGCAGATCACTTTGAGTTTGCGACTGTTTTGTTTGCGAATATTGTGGGATTTACCCAATCAGCTGGCCGCATTAGTCCAGTTGAGTTGGTGACCGCGTTAAATACAATTTTTTCAGATTTAGATCAACTCGTTGCCCATTATCAATTAGAAAAAATTAAAATGATTGGAGATGCTTAAGTAGGCCAGGCTAAATAAGGGGATCTATCAATGACGGCAGAATAGGGCTTTCAGCCGATTTAAAGCGCCCATTACTTTGTCTGATCTACTTATATGGTGGTGGGGGGAGTTCCTGAAACTGAACCTAAAGCCCTACAATCCATGGCTTATCTGGCCTTAGCAATTCAAGATTCTGTCCAAAATCTGAAGATCATGTTCCCCTGTCAAATGCGGATTGGTATTCATGTGGGGCCCTTAGTGGCGGGGGTGATTGGTCACCATAAGTTTGCCTACGACCTGTGGGGGGACACGGTTAATGTGGCCAGTCGTCTGGAGAGCAGTGGTCTGGCGGGTCAAATTCATTGCTCCCAGGAAGTCTATGAGCGCTTAAAAACCAGCTTTCACTTTGAAAAACGATCGCCTATTAATATTAAGGGAAAAGGAATGATGCAGACTTATTTTTTAATTGCTCCTGTTTCCGAACAGTCTGAATACTGAATCAAAAATCAAAAAGCCCCTTGAGTTCCCAAACTACCCACTTTTGCCTATGATCAACTCCAGTTTGCAGCGGAAACTGAGAGTTTAAAAACCGTGTTAAAGATCCTAGAGCAGGCGGGTACGCGCTTGGCCCAGCAGTCTCCCCGCTCCCTTGGTGTGCTTTTGGCAATGTGGATTGTAGGGGTTGGGGCTTTGGCCTTTCTCTGGCAGTTGGGCAGTGTGGGGTTAGTGGATGAAACGGAGCCTCTGTTTGCAGAAGCGGCTCGCCAAATGCTGGTGCGCCACGATTGGGTCACGCCCTATTTCAATGATCTGACTCGCTTTGATAAGCCCCCCCTCATCTATTGGCTCATGGCGATCGTCTATCAACTGCTGGGGGTGAATGAATGGGCGGTGCGGTTGCCTTCTGCGCTGGCGGCGATCGGCTTGATGGGGGTGCTGGGCCATGCCTTAGTTACCTACGGATCCTTACCGGCACGAGGGGTTGAGGTCAAACCCATCCAGGGCTGGTGTACTGCGGTATTAGCCACAGGGATGACCGCTTTCTGCGGGGAAATGCTGGTGTGGGGACGGGTGGGAGTTTCGGATATGTTGCTCACGGGGTGTATGGGTTGCTGTTTGCTCTGTTTTTTTCAGGGCTATGCCTGTCCCACGCTTCAACCGTCTCCACAGCCTCAACGCCAGTGGCGATGGTACTTTGCCGCCCATACCTTTGCGGCGTTGGGCATTCTCACCAAGGGGCCAGTGGGACTAGTGTTGCCGGGTCTGATTGTTTTGGTGTTTTTAGCTTGGACGGGGGAGTGGTCAGTTTTGCGGGAACTCCGGCTAGGTCTGGGTTTCCTCTGGATAGCGCTGCTGACGGTGCCCTGGTTCGTTTTGGTCATCCAAGCCAATGGAGAAGCCTATATCAATTCTTTTTTTGGCTACCACAATTTAGAGCGTTTTACCCAAGTGGTAAATCACCACAGCGCCCCCTGGTATTTCTACTTTTTAGTGGTTGGGGTGGGGTTTGCCCCCTGGGCTGTGTATCTCATTCCTGCGTTTTGGCGGCTTCGCTTTTGGCAATGGCGGCGGTGGCGATCGTTTCCTCGTCAAAGTCATTTAGGCCTATTTGCAGCCTGTTGGTTTGGGGTAACGTTTAGCTTTTTTACGATCGCTGCGACTAAGTTACCCAGTTACGTCCTGCCCCTGATGCCCGCCGCTGCTATCCTGGTGTCCCTCTATTGGGTAGATGGGTTTGGGGGTAGAGAATTGGGAAGTAGGGAGTTGGGGAGTAGGGAGTTGGGGAGTAGGGAGTTGGGGAGTAGGGAGTTGGGGAGTAGGGAGTTGGGGAGTAGGGAGATGGAGAGTAGGGAGTTGAGAACTTCAGGGGATTCCCCTAATCCTAATGGAGAGCCACTCCAACGGCGGCGTGTGCCTGTCTTTCCTCTGCTGAATGTGGTGTTTGCGATCGTTTTGGGGGTCGTTTTTTTACTTCAGTCCCGCTGGTTACCCCAAATTCAAGATCCGGCCATGCCCACCTTTGCCACGGATTTAGAAGCTTCAGGGGTGCTAACGATCGGGGGGATGATTAGCCTGATCAGCGCGATCGTGGGTTTGGTGTTGATTGGGATCCGGCGCATTCCCTGGCTATGGGGCACCAATTTTATTGGATTTCTGCTGATTTTTACCTTTACCTTCCTGCCCGTAGTGTTTAGCCTAGACCAACACCGCCAAAAACCCTTGCGGGAAGTGGCCGCAGTGCTGGCCCAAGTCCGTCAGCCAGAGGAGCCGATTATGATGCTAGGGCTAGAAAAACCCAGTCTAGTCTTTTATTCCCATCAATCGATTCATTTTTTCCGCACCGCCGAACCCGCCCGGACTTTTCTCCAAGAAACGATCGCAGCGGGAACCCACCCGACCCTCCTGCTGATTACCTATCCCCGCCGTTTTCCGGATCTGGATTTAACCCCAGAGGGGATCGAGGTTTTGAGCCAAAGTGGAGTGTATGCCCTGGGACGGGTGCGGCTCAATAGGAGTATGATCAACAACGATCGTTCCAGTGTTAGCCCATGAATACGCCCCCTCGTCCCATTGCGTCCTACTACGCCGGAGATGCCGGAGATCATCAGGCTGAGGCATTTAGCACCCGATCGTCCCTGAGGGATATTTTGGCGGCATTTCGGGAGGCGGCCCGATCGAATCGGGATTTGGGCGATCGGTTTGAGCGGTTAATGGTGGCTTATCTCAAACTGGATCCCAAGTATGATTTTGAGGCGGTGTGGCTCTGGATAGATTGGCCAGGGCGGGCGGGTCAACCGGACACTGGCATTGATATTGTGGCGCGGGAGCGGATTACGGGGGAGTATTGGGCAGTTCAGTGTAAGTTTTATCACCCGGAACATACCCTCAGTAAGCGCGATATTGATTCGTTTTTTACCGCTTCCGGGAAGCAGCCCTTTAAGCATCGGTTGATTATTTCCACGACGGATAACTGGAGTGATAACGCCAAGAAAGCACTGGAAAATCAACAAATTCCGACCCAGCGGCTACGGGTGGAAGAATTGGAGGATGCCCCGATCGATTGGAGTGGCTATCACCCAGAGGTTTTGTATGGAGACGATCGTTCTGGTGCTGGGGGAACGATGGGCGATGGGAGTGGAGGGTATGAGGTAACAGGGCTGCGCCGTGCTGCGCCGAAGGTGTTGCGACCTCACCAGCAGGAAGCTTTGGAGAAGGTGATCGAGGGGTTGCAAGTGTGGGAGCGGGGCAAACTAATCATGGCCTGTGGCACGGGGAAAACCTTAACGTCCCTGAAAACCGCTGAGGCGTGGATTGAGTATTTGAGCCAGAGTGAGGGGTTTATTCTCTTTTTAGTACCCTCGATCGCGTTGTTGTCTCAGACGTTGCGGGAGTGGACGGCGGAAGCAGCGACAAAACTCCATTGTGTGGCGGTCTGTTCTGACCCGAAGGTGAGTAAAAAGTCTAAGGCGGAGGAGTTAGAGGATTTACACACCTATGATTTATCGATTCCTGTGACCACGGACGCGGCGGAAATTGTGGCCAAGGTGCGCTCTCTGTTCCCCTCCCAAGAAGCCCAAGAGGGGGAGAAAGAGGCTGGATTAGTGGTGATCTTTTCGACCTATCAATCCTTGGAAGTGGTGGCGGCGGCCCAGGCTCAGGGGTTGCCAGCCTTTGATCTGATTATTTGCGATGAGGCGCACCGGACGACGGGGGTAACGGCTCAGGGCAGTGCGGATTCCCATTTTGTGTTGGTGCATGATGCCCAGCGGGTGCGGGGGAAACGGCGGTTGTATATGACCGCAACACCGCGCATTTATAGGGAGAGTGCGAAGACGAAGGCGCGGGAAAATGAGGCGGAGGTGTATTCCATGGATGACCCGGACACCTACGGGCCGGAGTTCCATCGGTTGGGGTTTGCGGAGGCCGTGAGCCGGGATTTGCTGTCGGACTATAAGGTGATGGTGTTGGCGGTGGATGAGAAGTATGTGAGCAGTGCCTTTCAGAAATTATTAACTAACGTAGACAGTGAATTAGAGTTTGAACAATTACACAGTGACTTAATCAAGATTACGGGTTGTTGGAATGGGTTAGCGAAGCGGATGGCTAGGGCCATCGAATCTGAGAATTTTGAAGGGGATTTAGCACCCATGCGGCGGGCGGTGGCGTTTTGTGGCCGGATTAAGGATTCGGAGAAGATCCGGGATTTGTTTAATGAGATGGTGCGGGAATACTGCGAAACCCATCCCACAACGCGGGTGTTGCGGTGCGAGGTGGATCATGTGGATGGCACTCAAAACGTCCTAGAGCGCAATCGTAAACTGGACTGGCTCAAGGCAGATACCAGCGGTTTGGATACGGATCGGGGGAGTGTGTGTCGGATTTTATCCAATGCCCGCTGTTTGTCGGAAGGGGTAGACGTTCCGGCGTTGGATGCGGTGATGTTTTTATCGCCCCGCAATTCGATCGTGGATGTGGTGCAGTCTGTGGGGCGGGTGATGCGGAAGGCGACCGGCAAGAAGTACGGTTATATTATTTTGCCCATTGGCATTCCGGCGGATATGTCCCCGGAGGAGGCGCTGAAGGATAACAAGAAGTACGAGGTGGTGTGGCAGGTGTTGCAGGCCTTACGTGCCCATGACGATCGTTTTAATGCGGTGGTGAATCAGATTGAACTCAATGAGCGGAAGCCGCCCCAAATTGAAGTGATTGGAGTGACTGGAGATCCGGAGGAAGGCAGCCTTGGGGCAGATCAAAAGCCGGATTCTGGGGCGAAAACCACCCAATTAGAATTAAATTTCCCAGAGTTGGAAGAGTGGCGGGAGGCGATTTTTGCCAAAATTGTGCAGACCTGTGGCGATCGTCGCTATTGGGAAACCTGGGCGAAGGATGTAGCAACGATCGCAGAAAGTCATATTTCTCGGATTCAGGCGTTATTGATGGATTCGGAGCATCGGGAAACCTTTGAGGCGTTTTTGGAGGGGTTACGGCAAAATATTAACCCGAAGGTAAGTGAAGCCGACGCGATCGAAATGCTGTCGCAACATTTGATTACCAAGCCGGTTTTTGATGCGTTGTTTGATCAATATCCGTTTAGTCAGTTTAACCCCGTTTCCGTGGCGATGCAGCAGATGTTAGATCTCTTGGAGGGGCAGATTTTAGAGAAGGATACGCGACAATTAGATCGGTTTTATGCCAGTGTGGAAAAGCGGGCGGCGGGCATTGATAATGCGGCGGGAAAACAGAAGATTATTTTGGAATTGTACGATAAATTTTTCAAAACCGCGTTTCCTCGGATGTCCGAGCGGTTGGGCATTGTGTATACCCCAGTGGAGGTGGTGGATTTTATTTTACACAGTGCAGATTATGCCTTGCGTCAAGAATTCGATCGGGGTTTAACGGATGCGGGGGTGCATATTTTAGATCCGTTTACGGGAACAGGAACCTTTTTGGTGCGATTGTTGCAAAGTGGGTTAATTCAGCCCCAGGATTTGCAACGGAAATTTCGGGAAGAGTTACACGCTAATGAGATTGTTTTGCTGGCGTATTATATTGCGGCGATTAACATTGAGGAAGCCTATCATGGTATCCCTCACCCCCCTGCCCCCTCTCCCAAAATGGGCGAGGGGGAGCTAGATACTTCCTCTTTAAGCCCCTCTCCCCACCTGGGAGAGGGGTTTGGGGTGAGGGCAACCTATGAACCGTTCCAAGGCATTGTCCTTACTGACACCTTCCAGATGTTTGAATCTCAGGGGACTCAGAGTAAACCCAATTTAACAGATTGGGATACTGTAGTACTGCCAGAGAATAATCAACGGGTGGCGCGGCAAAAGGAAAATCCGATTCAGGTGATTATTGGCAATCCGCCCTATTCTGCGGGACAAACCAGCGAAAATGATGGCAATAAAAATCTCAAATATCCTCAACTAGACGATCGTATTCGCACCACCTACGCCGAACACTCCAGCGCGACCCTAAAAAATAGCCTTTATGATTCCTATATTCGGGGGATTCGTTGGGCTTGTGATCGGATTCAAGAGCGTGGCATTGTGGCTTTTGTGACCAATGGATCGTTTATTGATAACAACGCCATGGACGGGTTAAGAAAGTGTTTTTATGATGAATTTACCAGTATTTATTGTTTTAATTTACGCGGTAATGCCCGAACATCTGGCGAACAGCGACGTATGGAAAAAGGCAATATTTTTGGAGAAGGAACCCGTACCCCTGTAGCAATGACAATCTTGATCCGTAATCCTCAAAAAGCTGGATCTTGTCAGTTGTTTTATCACGATATTGGTGATTATTTAGATCGGGAGCAAAAGTTAGAAATCATTGCTAATTTCCGTAGCATTTCTAATATTCCTTGGCAAAAACTTACCCCCAACGATCGCCACGACTGGATTAATCAACGGGATCCAATTTTTGATTCCTTTATTTCCCTGGGTGACAAACAAGATTCTACATCTCAAACGATTTTTGATCTGTACTCTAGTGGCGTAAAAACAAACCGAGATAACTGGTGTTATAACTTTTCGGCTGATGCAGTAGCTAGCAATATGAGCAGAATGATTGATTTCTATAACTCTGAAGTCGAGCGATATAGAAATATCCAAGGTCAAAAGCCAGATGTTGAGAAATTTATTAATACTGATCCACAACGAATCAATTGGACTGTCAACTTAAAAAATGATTTTTCAAAAGGATTAAGTCATACTTATGAACCTTCTGTGATAGTCGATAGTATGTATCGTCCTTTTTGTAAGCATAAACTTTATCTTGATCGAGACTTTGTAGAAAGGCCCGGACAAATGCCTCGTGCTTTCCCGATCGCTCCCGTGAAAAACCTAGCAATTTGCACAACTAGTGTTGGGTGTAGAAAAGAATTTGCTGTACTAATCGTTAATACTATTCCTGATCTTGCGCTATACGTTGAACCAAATCAATGTTTCCCCCTCTACACCTACGAAAAACAAAGCGAACTCGGCGCACTCTTTGCCAGCGAAACCAACAGCAGCGGCTACACCCGCAAAGACAACATCCCCGACAGCATCCTCCACAAATTCCGCACCCACTACCAAAACCCCCAAATCACCAAAGAAGACCTCTTTTACTACGTTTACGGCATCCTCCACAGCCCCGAATACAAAACCCGCTTCGCCGCCGACCTCAAAAAAATGTTGCCCCGCATCCCCCACGCCGCCGACTTCCACCGCTTCAGCACCGCAGGACGTAACCTCGCCCATTGGCATCTTAATTATGAAAAGATAGAACCCTATCCATTAGAAGAATTTAAAAGCGAACTCTATCTCGAAGCCAAAGACTATCGCGTATCCAAAATGAAATTTGGAGTCAAAAACAAAGCCAT
>DALYGI010000045.1:8867-16511 GCA_031971595.1 Prochlorotrichaceae cyanobacterium CTOTU29312 | reverse complement strand
TTAGGGGCGATCGTGTACGCATGGGGCGCTTGGAAGTTCCTTCAGGGGTTTAAGAAGACCAACTATACCTCCGGGAGCGGTCTGCCCTTAGCGCTGGTCTGGCCGGTGCTGTTCATTGCCAACCGATCGTTTCGTCAAAATTTCCAAAAGGCCTTACGGGGTTAGGACAGGTCACCCCCTAGCTGTTAACTCAACCGCCAAGCAAAGGGCCGCAATCATGCTCTGGGGTTGGGCAATACCCTGCCCTGCAATATTAAACGCCGTGCCATGATCGGGGGAAGTCCGCAAAAAGGGCAAGCCGATCGTGGTATTCACCGCCCGATCGAAGGCGAGGAGTTTAACCGGAATTAAACCTTGGTCGTGGTAAAGCGCCAGGTAACCATCGTAGCCTTGGGCAGGATCCTGCCACCAGGCTTGGCCGGGTTTGACCCACAGGGTATCCGGTGGAATGAGCCCCTCTAGGGTTGCCTGGGGATACTGGCCTTGGGCGCTGTGCAGCCAGTGGTTCATCCACTCCTGTTCCTCCCGGCCCAGTTTGCCTGCTTCGCCGCTGTGGGGGTTTAGTCCGGCAATGCCTAGGCGGGGGGTACGAATCCCAAAGGTGGTGTCTAGGCTAGTGATCAATAGATCTAGCTTTTGGGTCAACAGTTCCGGGGTCAAGGTGGGGGACACCTCCGCCAAGGGAATATGGGTCGTGGCCAAAAGAGTACGCAACACCCAACCTGTATGGGGCGATCGGGCCACAAATAACATCCCAAACCGATCGCACCCGGCCTTTTCTGCGAGGAACTCCGTTTGGCCAGGGTAGGGATGGCCCGCTAACATCCAGGCGGATTTGGCAATGGGGCCGGTGACGATCGCCCTCCCTTGTCCTGCTAAAACCCGATCGATGGCTTGATTAAGATACTGAAAACTTAAATCCCCCGTTTGGGCAGTGGGATGGCCGGGTTCTACGGGCGCGGGAAGGGGATAATCCAGAATCGAAAGCTGGGCAGGATTGGCCAAAGGCAGGGCATTCGATTGAGAGCGAAGACGATCGTAGGTCTGCTCTAAAATTTCACCACTGCCCACAATCTGCCAGGAAACCTGCTCCAGACTTTGAAGTTCAGGGCTGGCCAGTGCTTTGAGAATGACCTCGGCACCAATGCCCGCCGGATCTCCCAGAGTAATGAGGATAGGTAAGGTTGCCATACAGCACCATTAGGAATACTCAAATCCTATGGACGCTACAAACAAGTGAAGTAACGGCCTGTGCAACTTTTCACGACAAAGACACAGAAGCCCCGCAGGAATGCCTTTGTGTTCTTTGTGCCTTTGTGGTTTAACCCAGTTTATTTAATGCACGATCCTAAGCAGAAACTTCCGAGGCCTCAACTTCTACGATCGCCGCTCCCGCATCTTCATCAGCCTCCACGATCGCTTCTTCTTCACCCTCTTCAAGCTCTAGACTAGCTTCGTCCTCATCCTCCTCTAGCGTCCCTGGGGGAACCATCTCGATCGTGTTGTTATCTAAGAGCCACTTCATACTGGCTTCTTGAACCAATTCATCCTCAGCGATCGTTTTTAGACGATTCAGATCCACTTTTTTGGGCTGGTCAACCGCCGACAGAATTCGCTCCATCCGCTCCTTCACGGCCCGATCGTCCACCTGAATATTTTCTAACTTAGCCAACTGCAATAAACCAAAGCTTCGTTTCAATTCATTGATGGCATCCGGCTCCACCGCATGACGCAAACGAGTAGACATATTGTCATCTAATTGCCGTAAGTCCATTCCCTGCTGTTGCAGTTCTCTGAACATTTGCCGTAATAAAATCGTGCATTGCTCACTAATTAGGCTCTGGGGAAATTCTCCTTCCACCCCATCCACTAACTTTTGCACACAGGCATTAATTTTATTATTCAGTTCTCTGTCCTCCGCTTCCCGCTTAAACCGAGTTTCTAAGCCTGTGATCAGGGCTTCATAGGTTTCGTATTGACTAATCCGTTGGGCAAAATCATCATCTAAAGCAGGCAATTCCCGCAGTTTCAATTCCTTTAAAGTAACTTGAAATACCGCCGCCTTACCCGCAAGATCTGGTGCTGGATACTGCTCTGGGAAGGTAGCCGAAACATCTCTGGTTTCTCCGGGCATCATGCCCACAATGCCATCCACAAACCCTGGAATAAAGTTCCCTTCCGCTAGGTCAACCTGGGCATCCCTCCCCTGGGCATCGGGAATGGGCTCCGGTTCCGTACCGTCCGGGGCATCCTGGGGCAATACAAAAAAGCCTGAATAATCCAACACCGCCACATCTCCCAGTTGGGCAGGGCGGGACTCTTCAACGGGCAACAGGGTGGAGGTTTGCTTGCGGTAGTGGGCAATCAGATCATCCACTTGGCTGGGATTGTAGGGCGCAGACTCCGCCTGTACCGTGAAATTCTTATACTCTCCCAGGGTTACCGTGGGCACCACATCTACAACCACAGAAAAGTTAAAGGGTTGGTTGGGTTCAAACCCACTGACCAGTTCCTCAAAGCTGGGCTTCACATCATAGTTGCCGATCGCCGCCACGTTGGCTTCCTTGAAGGCCTTTAAGACATTTTGATCTAACAGGGACTCTACCGCCCGGGCCTTGATGACAGGCATACCCAACTGCTGAACCAAAATATTGCGGGGTACTTTTCCGGGACGAAAGCCGCTAATTTTGACCTGCTTTGATAACTTCTGAAGGGCTTGTTCGTAGGCGGATTGAGTAAGGTTAGCGGGAAGCTCAATGGCTAAATTGACTCGACTGCCGGGAACCTTCTCCTGGGTAACTTTCATGCTTTAAGGACTCTCTCTGGATTCTGATAACCGCAAGAGTAAGACAGTAGCATAAAATGCTACGGGTATAAAGCCCGTTCTCCAAATCTTTTAAGTTCTCCTAGGTTCTCCAAGTTCTATGCTACTGAATCAAACCCTGTTTCTGGCCAAGGTTCTGGGGGTCTCCCTCCTGATCAGTTTGGCGGTGAAGTATGTGGGGCCACTCCTGGCCATTCCCCCCACAACCCTGACGGCACTGGTTCCGGTGGTGGGGGTACCCCTGGTTATGGCCCTGTTTCTAACCCTTACTTCGGGATCTCCGCGCTGAATTTTTCGTTGAGACTGCGGGCGAGACTCATGAAGTCTGACGGTACCATGATTAAGGTGGTGGTGTTATTTTCACTGCCAATTTCCGTGAGCATTTGTAAACGCCGTAATTCTAAAGCGGCGGGGGTGCTGGCAATGAGTTGGGATGCTTCCGTTAAGGAAACCGAGGCTTCTTTTTCCGCATTGGCTTTGATCAATCGAGCCCGTTTTTCCCGAACAGCTTCCGCTTCTTTGGCCATGGCTCGTTGCATAGCCAGGGGAATTTCCACGTCCTTAATTTCCACCCGCTCCACCACAATGCCCCAGGGTTCTGTAATTTCATCCACAATATCCTGAACCCGATCGTTGATGGCATCTCGCTTTTGTAAAATATCATCTAGGATATGTTGACCCACCACATTTCTGAGGCTAGTTAAGCCAATTTGATACACCGCATTCTGATAGTTTTCTACCTGGTTAATCGCCTTATTGGGGTCTAAAATTCGATAGTACATGACCGCATTCACCCGAATGGTGACACTATCGGAGGTCACCGCTTCCTGGGGTTCAATGTCTACGGTTTTGGTTCGCATATCCACCTGAACTTTTTGATCGACCCAGGGAACTACCCAATACAACCCCGGCCCAGCAACGGATTTGACTCGTCCTAGCCGATAAATCACTCCCCGTTGGTACTCCCGATCGAGCTTGAAGCCTTTGAGACCCAAGATCGCCAGTGGTAGAACGACAAAGCCTAAAATAGATTCCAACATTCCGCACCTCCAGAACGTAATCCCTATTATTTTAAACCTTTGGGTCTGAAGTTCAGCAAAATTATCAAAGTCTATAAACTTTTGTGACAAATTCCGGTTCGAGGAGCATGGAGGGTGAGGGAATTGAGAAGACGTTAGAGGGAGCAGATTGAGTGGATGTGATCTAAACTTAGGTTAACGCGATGTGCAACTATTCTCAGATCTCTCGTTCCTGGGGACAGTTCCTGGAGACATAGCATCAAAAAATTGGGCTTTGTTCTACGAGAAACCTGGGATCTGGGCACCTCTAGTTTAGATTTCTTAGATCTTTAGATTTCTAGTTGAGAATTCTAGTTTAGACTCCCTCGGCACCGTCACTGATCATCGGGGCTGTGGAATTTTAAGATTGTAAATGCTTTAGAGTCATCATTCTCCCATGGGTTGTTATGTCTCCTAAGCCTTTGTCTTCTGCTAGCTATACCATTCAATATCATGTGACCCAAGAATCGATGGCAACTCAAATCAAATGTATTTTACACATTTGGGAATTAGCACCGAACATCCCCAGTGGGCACGAGCACATCCTTTATAAGATTAACTACGAGGTACAGGAAGAATTCAGTGTACATCGTATCATTAATAACCTCTTAGGAGCCGCAGGAGCCCTGCAGCTTTCTTCCTATCAATTTGAAAAATTGCATGGAAAAGTGAAAGTCAATCCTAATCCAACCCTGCGATTATTTCGCAATCCAAGCTTTAAAAAATCAGCAGGTAATTCCTGAGCGGTTAATCTTTGAGCGTAGCTCTAAAAAAAGGGTATCAATTTAAGGCGGGACATTCTGAACCACAAGGGTTTCAGGGTCTAACCACCTAAGCCTAAATTGATGGGCATTCCAGCTATTTTGACTGGAGAGAACTGTATTGTAACTGTCCCGCTTTATGCTCTATCCCTAAAAAAACGATAAAACTAGAAAAATGGGGTGGACGACTGCCGCCCATCCCCGTTGATTCCTACCCATGCTGTGGAGCAGGTTAAGAAACCGAAACTTCCACCTCTTCTTCGATCATTGCCCCTAGACTGCCGAGCACATCAGGTATCTGCTGGGGATCGCAAAACAAGACCTTACTGCTGCTACTTTGACCAATTCTCATACCCATTTCTAGGTAGTTTTGAGCAATTAAAAATTGGAGTGCTTTTTGATGATAGGGGTTTTTCTGAAGTTGCTCCGCAATAATTTGCAGCGATCGTGCTGTTCCTTCTGCTTCTAGCAATTCCCGTTGTTGTCTGGATTGAGCATCCAAAATCCCCACTTTTTGACGAGCTTCGGCAGCAATCAGTTGGGCTTCGGCATTCCCTTGGGCACTATTAATCAGGGCTTGACGTTCACCCTCCGAGGTTAAAATATCCGCTTGTTTACGCCGCTCCGCTGACATTTGCATTTCCATGGCATAGCGAACGGTAGGGGAAGGAACGAGGCCTAAAACTTCTACCCGTGTTACTTTTACCCCCCAAGGTGCGGTGGCAATATCTAATTCTCGTAACAGGTTTTCATTCACTTCCGTGCGGGCCGTAAAGGTATCATTGAGGTTTAATTTTCCCATTTCTGTACGGATTTGGTTGAGGACTAAATTAGAAATTACCCCTTGAAGATCTTGAACCTTATAGTAAGCCTTTTCCAGGTCTAAAATCCGCCAGTATAAAACCGCATCCACCGTAATGGAAACATTATCTCTCGTGATGCAATTTTGGGGAGGAACTTTGAGGATTTTTTCTTGAATGGTTTCTTTAGTAGCAACATAAGAGAGGAAAGGAATGGTAAAGTTAACCCCTGGGTGTAACTTCCGTCCATCGTATCGTCCCAATAGTTCGACGAGGGCTTCATCTCCCTGTTTAATAATTTTAACGCTACCCCCAAGGGTTAATGCGACAATGCTAAGGAAGGTAAGCAAGAGATCCATGGTTGACTCCTTTAGAATGAATGATGGTTGAATAATGAATGATGGCTAAATTCTGAATTCTCAATTCAATTCAATTAATGAAATAAATCCTCTTGGGCAATGAACAGTAAATTACCTTATCGACGAAGAATAAATACCTTACTGTGAGTTGGAATGGGTTGGTGAAAGCTTTCACAACAGGCTTGCCAAAAACAACCTTCGTATAAAACTTGACCCATTTTCCCTGGGAGGACTGGGATAAAACCGGGGCAAGGTTTCGACTTGAATGAACAGCGGAAAATTGATAATTTCCTGGTTTAGGAATTCAATTAGGGGATGAGAAAAGGATAAAAACACATTGACAGTCTCCAGATTAGGGTTGAGGTGAGGGATGGAGAGGTCGGTTCTTGGATTGAGTGAACCTCCCTTCGATCGCTCTTGGGTCTATTCAATCCCACCCTGATCGGAGTTCATAATGGACTAATTCGAGTTAGTTCGAGTTTAATTCGAGTTTCGTTTGAGTTCGGTTTGAGATTTAGTCTTCTGCGTTTTCCAGGAAAAGATGAGGGCGATTACGCCAATCCCCACCGTGAAACTGGTTAAAATTTTGCCCCACGCTTCGGCGGCTGTTCCCCGATAGGCAACGATCGCTTGATGGGTACCGGGGGGAATGGGAATTTCCGCTAGTCCTTCCTTACTAGCCAACACCGATCGCCAGGGTTTTTCGGTGAGATGAAACTGCCAGCCGGGGTAATAAAGCTGGCGCAATGTTAGGGGTTGCTCTTGGTTGGTGGTATTAGTTACTTGAAACGATCGTTTTCCGTATTGCCAATCCTCCAGGGCGATCGACCCTGAGCCTGGGTTAACCCACTGTACCAAAGGCAGAGGAGAACTGGGCGGCAGACCTATTTTTACCTGTCGCGCTCGATACTCATACACATCCCCTAAGCCCAAACCATCGGCAAAACGGATATGCCAATTTAAAAAAGGTTCTTGAGGGAAAAGGTGCGGTTCCTGGGGAAAGATTTTCTGGGCTGATAAGGTATTAAAAGTTTCAATTTCTGATGCATTAAAAACCGTTTGATCCATCACCTCATTGCCCTGAATGAATAAGACAAAACCTAATCCACTCACTAAGCCTAAGACCAGCAGTTGAGTGAGGATGTGTATAGGTTTAAGCCTAAAAAAGGATGGGGGAAAAACTGGATTCAACCATGAGTTGAGAATATCCTTAGCAACGGCAAAAAATATAGTGTAAATATATCCTAAAAGCAAAGAGAGCGGGACGATCGTGATACTCAGCCAGCGCCAGGAAAATTGGATCTTTTGCATTAAGGGTAAACCATAGAAGATTCGCCCCACATCTGTAACCATGACGATCGCTAGGAGTAGGGTTATGCACCACCCTAAAGCGGCCCCCTGTCTCAAAGCTTCACGGCGATCGTATTGCGCCCATAAATGCTGTAATAAATCCTGGGATTGCTTATCGGTCTGAGAATTAGAATTGGATTTCAGATCAAGAATCCAGGCTAGAAAACCTAGAAAAAACAGAATAATCACCAAGAGCAAATAAGGAACGATCGTTTGATCAAACCAATGCGTTGAAACCTTGGGAGCAAACCCCATCAAACCCGTAATGAGGAGACGATTTTGGGGATAGTAATCTCCATCGGGGTGTAGGTTTTCCAGTTGAACGAGGGACTGATCTAACCAGGCTGGAAGTAGATAAAAACTACTTAAACCGATCGCTACACAAAAACTGCCATAGCTTTCTAAAATCCCCTGACTTTTGCTGCGTTTTTGACGGTTCAGCCCTTGAGTACCCAGAGCTTGAGTATCCAGAGCTTGAGTATCCAGAGCTTG
>DALYGI010000045.1:5115-8767 GCA_031971595.1 Prochlorotrichaceae cyanobacterium CTOTU29312 | reverse complement strand
CAGAGCTTGGATAGGGACACACCACGGCAATCCTACCCAGACGATCGTAAAGAGAAGTAAAGTGGGTAAATGGGACAACATTAAGCCGCTATAGCTGAGAATTAGACCTACCCGATAAAACGATCGTTTTAACCCCGAATCTTCACTGTAACCACTCCAGACTAAGCAATGGCTAAACCATAAAATCCAGGGAATCCAAGCAATGCCCCAGACTTCTGCCATCGCTCCCCGCTGGTAAAGATTAAGGAGCAAATAGGGATTAAATAAAGAAACGATCGTTAAAATGAGACTAAGAGACTTTCTGAAAAAACAGGTGGCATAGCCATAAAAACCTAGGGCAAAAATCAGCAAAGCGATCGTCATGCTACCCACTAAACTGCTAGAAACCGATCCACCCAATGCTGCAAAAGGTAAGGTTGCCACCACACTCAAGGGGGGATAAAAAACAAACGTGGCATTGCCAAAGCCAAAATTAGAATATTCCAACCAGCGTGGATAGAGTTGTCCCCCAAAAAATTGACGCTGATATTGAAACGCCCAGCTTAGGTTAAACTGGGTAGAATGATTAATGGGATAATTCTGCTCTAGCAAAGGGGCGATCGTCACTAAAATTACACCTCCAATCAACAGAAAACTGCCCCCGTGTTGCCCCCAAATCTCTTTGAGCCCAATCCGTTTTAAACGGGACAAAAGAGTTCCTAAAACTTTAGGTAGAATACTCAAAAGCGTTAAAACTTGATGATATTGATGTGCTAGGTCTTTGATCATGGTCAATCCCTTTGCCCCTTTGCTTGGACAACCCCAAGCAGTTACCTTACTCCGCCAAGCCGTAGAAAAAGACTGCATTGCACCAGCCTATCTCTTTGTGGGGCCGGAGGGCGTTGGTCGGAGCTTAGGAGCCCGCTGTTTTTTAGAATTGCTCTGTTGTCAGCCCTCCCCCCGCCAACCCCAGCCTTCCGTGCATCAGGTTCAAAGTCAACTTCGTCAAGGAAATCACCCCGATGTGTTGTGGGTAGAGCCTACCTATCAAATTCAAAATCGCCGCATTTCCGCCCGTCAAGCCCTGGCGGAAGGGGTAAAACCCAAAACGCCGCCCCAAATTCGCCTAGAGCAAATCCGGGAAATCAGCCGCTTTCTGAGCCGATCGCCCCTGAGCGCCCCCCGCAACCTGGTGGTGATTGAACAGGCGGAACGGATGGCAGAAGCCGCAGCCAATGGTTTGCTCAAAACCCTAGAAGAACCGGGACAAGCCACCCTCATCCTCCTGGCCCCCACCCTAGAATCCGTCCTGCCCACGATCGTCTCCCGCTGCCAGCGCATCCCCTTTTACCGCCTCCCCGAACCGATCGTCACCCAGATTTTAAGTCAGAACTTCAGCCACAATTCAAGCGAGAATCAGAATAGTGCAAGCGAGAATCAGAGCGGTGCAAGTGGTGCAATCGCCCTCAACAACCCCGCCATCGTCAAAATGGCCGAAGGCAGTCCAGGAGAAGCCATCGCCTGTGCCCGCTGGCTAGAAAGCCTGCCCCCAGAGATGGTTGACCTCGCCCAAGCCCCGCCCCGCACCCCCCGATCCGCCCTAACGATCGCCAAACAAATTGCTAAAGATTTGGATCTAGAAGCTCAGATCTGGTTTTTGGGCTATTTGCAACACGCCTACTGGAACCATTTCCGTAGCTCAACCCTAATCCAACGTTTGGAAAAAGCCCGGTTTCAACTTCAGCGATCGGTCAATCCCCGCCTCGTTTGGGAAGTTTTGCTCCTAGATCTCAGAGTTACCAATGACTAGCGATCGGCATACGCCACCCCGTCCCAAAAGCACGATCGGTAATTTTTAAGCCGGGTGCTGCCTGTTTCCGCTTAAATTCCGATCGCATAATCAATTTCCAAATTTTGTGTACCGTAGCCTCTTCAAAGCCAGCGGCGATGACCTCTGGCACCGATTGATACTGATGCAAAAAACGATCGAGAATGGCATCGAGGGTATCGTAGTCCGGTAGGGAATCCTGATCCACTTGACCGGGTTTGAGTTCCGCACTGGGGGGTTTGGTCAAAATATTGATGGGGATGATGGGGGTGGCACTGTCTGGAGAAAGGTGCAACTGCGATCGTACTGTGGAGTTCCCGGCTTCGTTAATCCAATGACAGAGTTTATAGACCTGGGTTTTAGGCACATCTGCGATCGCCGCGAGGCCGCCATCCATATCCCCATACAGAGTGCAATAGCCCACCGCCATTTCCGATTTGTTGCCCGTAGACAGTAACAGGTGACCAAACTTATTAGCGATCGCCATCAGGAGAGTCCCCCGAATCCGCGATTGCAAATTTTCCTCCGTTACATCGGCTTCCCGCCCTGCAAACAACCCGCTCAAGGTCTGCCCAAAACTCTGCATCATAGGTTCAATGGCCAGGGTACTAGACTGAATTCCCAAGGTTTTGACCAAAGCCAGGGCATCACTGACGGAATGATCCGAACTATAGGGAGAGGGCATCAACACCGCCAAAACCTGATCCGGCCCCACCGCCGCCGCCGCGATCGTCGCCACCAATGCGGAATCAATGCCCCCACTGAGTCCCAGCACAATGCTCCGAAAACCACATTTACGCACATAATCTCGCACCCCAAAAACCAAAGCCTGCCAAATTTCCGCTTCGGGATAGGGGGGAAGGGGATGAATAGGGTTGATTGTTGTCGGTGTAATTGGAGAAGTTTCAGTGGTTGCAGTGGGAGCAGTTGCAGTTGAAACGGTTGTATTTGAAACGGTTGTATTTGAAGCCGTTAGAGCCGTTAGAGAAACCTGTAACAGATGAGGACTAAAGCCAGGGGCACGGGCCACCACACTCCCATCCGCAGCGATCGTCACGCTATAGCCATCAAAAATTAAATCATCATTACCCCCCACCTGATTGGCGTAAATAATGGGACAGTTGCAGCATTTTGCACCATGGGCTAAGAGTTTTTCGCGGAAATGTTGTTTCCCTACGGTATAGGGAGAAGCGGCCAGATTAACAATCAAATCCACCTTTTCTTTTGCTAAATCTTCTAACGGATCAAAGGGATAATTGCGTCGTCCCCAGAAGTCCTTATCATTCCAGAAATCTTCGCAAATAGTCACACCAATTTTAATCTTTTGTTCAGACTGGGAAGGAGTGTCAAACCAAAACCAGTTACAGGCATTACCAGACTCAAAGTAGCGATGTTCATCAAAAACATCATAGTTCGGCAACAGACGTTTATGGAAATAGGTTTGAATTACACCCTGTTGCACAAGAGCCACACTATTAAACAAAGGTTTTTCGCCATTTTTTTCAGCATCAATATTGCGATAAACCGTACCCACCAAAACCGTCAAATGCGGTGGTAAAGCCGCTGCTAACTGTTCTAAGTGTTGCTGAATATCCATCACAAAGCGATCGTTGAGCAGTAGATCTTTCGGGGGATACCCACAGAGAGCCAACTCCGGCGTAACCATTAAATCACTTCCCAAACGGTAGGCCTCTTGAGCCGCCTCCAGAATAGCTTGGGTATTTGCCTTAATCTGTCCAACGGTAGGATTCAATTGAGCGATCGTAATGTTCATAGGGAATTGAGAATGAAGAATGAAGAATGAAGAATGAAGAATGAAGAATGAAGAATGAAGAATGAAGAATG
>DALYGI010000045.1:3661-5015 GCA_031971595.1 Prochlorotrichaceae cyanobacterium CTOTU29312 | reverse complement strand
AGAATGAAGAATGAAGAATGAAGAATGAAGAATGAAGAATGAAGAATGAAGAATGAAGAATCAAGAATTGAGAATTAGGAATTAGGAATTAGGAATTAGGAATTAGTTTTAGTTCAGTTCCCCTCTTGGGAGGGGCTAGGGGTGGGTCAGCCTTGAGTGAGGAAACAAAGATTGAAGAGTTAAGCCTATCCCCTAAAACCTGTCCCCTATCCCCTAAAACCTATCCCCTAAATAAAAACCAAAGGTTTATCTTTGAAGGGTTCAAAAGCTTGGGCATCGAAGCGGTAGAGGCTGGCGGGCCGTCCTGCACCTCTGGATACTTTAGTTTCGGTTTCGGCTAGAAAACCTAATTTCAAAAGGCGCGATCGGAAATTAGAATAGTCTGAAAATCCTTCACCTAAAATTGTGGTATAAAGCTGATACAAATCATTGAGGGTAAAGAATTCCGGCAAAACCTCAAAAGCGATCGGGCTGTATTCTACTTTGTTGCGTAGACGCTGATAGCCATACTCTAAAATTTGCCGGTGATCAAAAGCTAATTCGGGGACTTGTTCTAAGGTATACCAAGCAATCCCACTCACCCGATCGGCAATCAGTTCCGCTTCTTCATACCGCACCAGGGCAAAATAACTCACGGATAAATATCGGACTCCGTAACTGTCAGGAGATTCCCGTGGATCTCGCCCTGGCCCCCCAAAGGTATATAACTGCTCTAAATAGAGATTTTTAACCCGAATTTTCTCCGCTAAAACCCGATAAGCTGCTTGCTCTAAGGATTCACCTTGACGAACCAGAGTTCCCGGTAAAGCCCACTGCCCTTGGCATACGTCCTGCTGGCGCATAACCAACAGTAATAACAGCCGATTTTGAGTGGTATCGACAGAGAAAATGACGTTATCAACCCCTACTTTGAAGTCTGCTAGATCACTGGATTCAGCAGATCTAGAGGTTACTTTTGAGGGCGATCGTTTGGCTGTTTTAGGCATAGCGTTGAGCCTAGATGGGGAGGGTGGACAGAAGGTGTGCGGGATAAAAATCGGGCAGGATATAACTGATGTTGATCAATAAATTGGTACACCAAATCGGTGAGGGGTTCTGTATCTCCGGCTTCCCGAAAAGCGGTGGAGGAAACGGGCAGCCCTTGCCAATCTGCAATGTGGAGCTTAGTCCCAAACTGTTGCAGGTGTTGCAGGGAAGTTTCTTCTAGGGGAAAGCTGGGACGGGGGATAATCAGCAGTTCCACTTGTTGCAGAAGTTCCTGGGATCGATACCAGCGGGGCAGTTGCCCCACCAGATCAGAGCCAACTACCAGGGTAAAGGTGGGGCGGAAGTCAGAGGCTGAGTCTGGGGTTGA
>DALYGI010000045.1:0-3561 GCA_031971595.1 Prochlorotrichaceae cyanobacterium CTOTU29312 | reverse complement strand
GGTTGAAGCGCTGGCGGGGGCTTGGGTCTGGGCTTGCTGTTGAGCCCGTTTTAAACTTTCGATGGTGTAGCGGTGACTGAGGTGGGGATAGTGGTAAATCTGGGGACGATCGCCTAGGTGATGGTTTGCTTCGGTCACAATCAGGGCCAGCATTTCACTGCGGGCTTGGAGGGAAGCACCGTGCTGCTTAAACGGATTATCGGAAGCCCACACCCACACCTGATCAAACTGGGCAGCCAGTCCAATTAAAATCTCCCGGTGGCCCACCGTAGGAGGGTCGGCACTGGTACCAAAAAGGGCAATTCTCATAGGGATCTGCGGGTCTTTTCGATCAGGGTGGTGAGGGCTTGGGATAATTGTACGGGAGGAGGGGCAGGCTGGTGAACTTGACGTAAAGTGTGGGGTAAACGGGCCACGTTCTGGGACACCCGTGGGGCGATCGTCTGGATGCTTTCTGGTAGTTTTAAACATTTTCCATCCTTGATTACGGTTTCTAAAAGGGGACTTTCCCCCGGTTCAGGAGTTTCTGCCATCAACCCCAGACGATCGGAGTGGAGCATTCCCGCCGAGTCGTAGCGTCGAAAGATTTGTTTGCGGCCCGGGTAGGTCATTTTGCCGCTGGATTCCTTCATCACCGGAATGCCGTCGATGTCCACCAGTTTGTAAATGCCATTGAAGGGGTTACCCGTCACCAATTTCGTGCCAATGCCGTACCCGTCTAAAGCGGCCCCTGCCTTTTGCAAGGCCAAGATTTCCCCCTCATCTAGATCGCCACTGGCTAACACTTTTGTCCCCGGTAAACTGGCCCGCACCTTTTGAGACAAACTCACCAAATCCCCAGAGTCTAGGCGCACAGCGGGAATCTTTTCCCCCGCTTTTACCCGTTGCGCCAACCGATCGATGGCCGCCCCTGGATCGTAGGTGTCAATCAGCAACGCCGCCCCTGGAAAATAGCGGTGAAAGCTTTGAAATGCCTGATCCTCATCCCCCGCTAAGGCCACCAAGGCCATCACCAATGCGTGGGCCATGGTACCACTGGGCACCTGCCCCAATTGCTGGGCTGCTAGGACGTTAGACGTGGCGCTGAACCCCGCTGCTAGGGCTGCCCGCGCTGCCCACAACGCCCCTTGGGGGCTAAAGGCTCGACGGGTGCCAAATTCTAAGAGTTGCACCTCTGTCCCCACCACCGATCGCAGGCGGGCCGCACGGGTGGCAATCAGAGTTTGATAATTGAGGGTATTGAGCAGATAGGTTTCCACCAGTTGGGCTTGCCACAGGGGAGCTTCGATCCGGAGGAGGGGCTCATGGGGGAACACCACCGTACCTTCCGGCACAGCCCACAGGGTTCCGGTAAACAGGCTTTCCCCCTCCGTCAAAGGAGCCAGCAACGACCAAAACCGATCCGGCGCATGACTAAAAATTCCCGTGGATTTCAGCCACTCCTGATCCGCCGCTGTAAACCGCAGATTCTGCAAATAATCCACCGCCTGAGCTAGCCCCATGGCGATCGTGTAGCCGTAGTGATCCGGTAAACGGCGGGTAAACAATTCAAAACTAGCCCATCGCTGATCCAAGCCTTCACCGCAATAACAGGCGGTCATGGTGAGTTGATACAAGTCCGTCAAGAGCCCATAGCGATCGGCCTGGGGCAAAAGCCCACTGCAAGGGTCGGATTCATTGAACATCTGAAACCTCCATCTGAAGCTTGCTTAAGGATCGTAGAAATAAACGATCGCACGATAATTCATTACTTAATTTATAGTAGATTTTACCAAAATATGTCAAGAGAATTTTAGTGCTGATTTTAGCTATTGGCTAAGGGGCTATGAACTAAGGATCGGAAATTCAATAAACCGGAAAGTTCAGGATTAAACCACAGAGGCACAAAGAACACAAAGGCGTTCCTTGCTTACCCCCTCAAATGCACGCCTGTACCTTAAGTCTCCATTTCGATCGCCCGTTGAACAATCTGAGGGATCACCTGGGCGACCCAATCCACATCCAGTAAGCGGGTGGGCTTACCTAGGCTAATTCGTAAACTACTCAAGGCCAGCCGATCGCTGTAGCCCATGGCCTGCAAAATTCGGCTGGGTTGGGTTTGTCCACTACTACAGGCGGAGCCGGAACTAATGCCAATACTGGCCAGATTCAGTTGACGCACGATCGTTTTGCCATTGATCGGCTTGCGTTGAGGGTGATCGATACAAAAACTGAGATGGTGGGGCAAGCGCTGTTCCTTCGCCCCTGTCCAGATTAAATAGGGCTTATGATCCAACTGGCTCCTGAGGCGATCCCGCAAGGATTCTAGGCGCTGGCGCTCGATCCCTAATTCCTCAACCGCCAGTGCTGCCGCAATCCCAAAACCGGCGATCGTAGCCACCCCCTGGGTTCCCGATCGCAAGGCCTGTTCCTGGCCGCCCCCCCGTTGCACCGCCGCCAACTTCACCCCTGTCCGCACATAGAGCGCCCCCGCCCCCTGGGGGCCATAGAGCTTGTGGCTAGACAGGGACAATAAATCTACCCCCAAAGCCTCCACATCCAACGGGACTCGCCCCGCCAGTTGTACCGCATCCGTATGAAATAAAATCCCGTGCATTCGGGCCACCGCCGCCAAGTCTGCAATGGGCTGAAGGGTGCCCACCTCATTTTGCCCATAGATAATCGACACCAAAACCGTATTGGGCTGGATCGCTGCCGCTAAAGTATCTGGAGACACTACCCCCTGCCGATCGACCCCTAAACGGGTGACCTGCCAGCCTTGGGTTTCCAAAAAAGCCGCAGAGGCTTCGATCGCGGAATGCTCCACGCTAGAAATAATCAAATGTTGAGGACGATCGTAACGGTGCGCCACCCCCAACAGGGCTAAATTATCCGACTCTGTGCCCCCACTAGTAAAAACGATCGTCATGGGGTCTGCCCCCAGAAGGGCCGCAACCTGGCACCGCGCTTCTTCAAGAACTTCCGCCGCCCTCTCGCCCCACCAGTGAATACTCGAAGGGTTTCCCCAGGCATGGCTAAGCACCCACTGCATCCGCTCGATCGCCTCAGCACGGGGGGGAGTGGTGGCACTGTAATCCAAATAGAGTCGCATAAGCCGCATCAAATAGAGGAGTTTACCCCCTAAATGTCCTCAGGGATCACCCACTGGGGAGGCTCCTGCTGGCTCATGCGTTCCAAATTGCGCCGCCGCACCGCCGCTTCCGCCATGGCTAACATATCGTCTAGGGACGTATTTTTAATAAAATCCGATGCCTGGGTTTGGTAGACTTGGCTAGGGCAATTATCCGGTTGAAGACATCCATTTACACAGGCTTCAGCGCAGTTAATAGAAGAAGAATCCGTCATAATTAAGGTCTTGGTACAGGTCTCAGTACACTTGCGATCGTTTGGATCACCGGGATCAGAATCCTCCTGATCATAGCGATCGTGATCATAACAGGATTAGCGAGGGATACAGAAAGCTGGTGACAAGACTCGAACTTGCGACCGGCTGATTACAAATCAGCTGCTCTACCAACTGAGCTACACCAGCAAGCTTTCCCATTATACACACAATTCAGA
>DALYGI010000044.1:1547-16753 GCA_031971595.1 Prochlorotrichaceae cyanobacterium CTOTU29312 | reverse complement strand
GAAGCTCTGTATCTTTCCGATCGGGTGGTAATGATGACCAATGGGCCTTCCGCAAAAATTGGTGAAGTTTTAGAGGTTAAGTTTTCCCGTCCCCGCAATCGCTCCCGCATGATGGAAGATCCGCACTACTACGAATTGCGAAATTATGCCCTAGACTTCCTCTACCGTCGCTTTGCTCACCACGACGACTAAGATCCCTCTCCTGCATTCTCCTTTTTCTACACAAAAGTTTGGAAAAGTTAACACTCTTAATATTTATTCACCGAATTTAATCAGATTTAACCAAATTCCAATAGAAAATTGGAGGCAGAATTTTAGGCAGAACTTTATAAAAAAAAGACCAGAAACCTAAGCGCAATCTGGTAGAGTAGTGCAGGAACTGAGCAGTGGTGAAGTCACAGATTGGTCAGTAGTCATCAGCTAGTGCAGTCATGGTGCAGTCACTATTCCACTCAAGAACTCCTTTTTCTCACAGGTTGTAATTTCACAGGTTGTCCATTATGCAGCATAAGTTGTGGAAGGTTTTGCAAAAAGCAGGCTTAAAAACACGCAAAGTCACCACCACAGTGGTTTCGATCGTTGGGGTATCCACGATTGGTGCCCTGGGCATGACTTTAGAAGCCCGCGCCCAAGAAACCAGAGACAAACAATCGGGTAAGGAAGACGATCGCCCTAACATTGTGCTCCTGATTGCCGATGATATGGGGTATTCCGATGTGGAAGCCTTTGGCGGCGAAGTTTCCACCCCCAACGTTAGCGCCCTAGCGGAGCAAGGCATCCAATTTACCAATTATCACGTTGGCCCCTCCTGCTCTCCCACCCGCTCTATGCTCTTAACCGGCCTAGATAACCATCTGGCGGGCTTAGGGCAAATGTTAGAAAATTTAGCCCCCAACCAAGTGGGTAGACCTGGCTATGAAGGGATCATTAACGATCGTGCCCTCACCATTCCCCAACTCTTGCAAGACAACGGTTACCACACCTACATGGTAGGCAAATGGCACCTAGGGGGAGCAGAAGAGAATGAAGAAACGGGTGGCTATATTGGCAAACCCCCGTCCGAACAAGGTTTTTCCCGTAGCTTTGCGCTCCTAGAAGGAGGGGGCGATCACTACAGCAACCGGGGATTTTCTCCCATTCGCCCCGTTAACCACTTCAGTGATGATGGTCGTCGCACCACCACCCTACCCCCTGAGTTTGAATACTCCACAGACTTTTACACCGACAAGATGATCGAATACATCGAGTCGAACCGTGAGGATGGTCAGCCCTTCTATGCTTACATGGCATTCACCGCTCCCCACACCCCCCTCCAAGTTCCCGATAGAGATCTAATCGATAAATACGAAGAAATCTACTCCCAAGGGTGGGACGTAGTGCGAGCCCAACGCTTTGAGCGGATGAAAGAGATGGGCCTTATTCCCGCCGATTCCGAATACCCAGAGCGTTTTGAGGAAGCCCCCGCATGGGAGAGCCTTACCCCTCAGCGCCAAGCACGGGAAGCCCGCCGGATGGCTGTTTATGCGGCCATGATCGAGTACCTGGATGGGGCGATCGGGCGCTTTATGGACTACATGAAGGAAACCGGCGAATATGACAACACCATCTTTGTCTTCATGTCTGACAACGGTGCCGACGGTCACGATCGGGCCCGTCAACAAATTTACAAAGATTGGTTCCTCAAAGAAGGCATTGACAACAGCCTAGAAAACCTAGGAATGCCCAACTCCTTCGCCAGCCGTGGGATTGAGTGGGCTCAAGTCTCTGGCACTCCCTTCTGGGCAGAAAAAGCCACCACCGCCGAAGGGGGAACCAGTGCGCCCCTGATCCTCTACTACCCTGGCATGATTGAAGGGGGAGAAATGACCGATGTATTTGCCACGGTGAAGGATCTCTCGCCCACCTTGCTAGATTATGTAGGGGTTGAGCATCCCGGCACCAGCTACAAAGGTCGTGAAATCCATGCCCTGAGTGGTCGTTCCATGCGTCCCTTCCTGGAAGGTGAAACGGATGTGGTTTACGGCCCAGATGAGCCCGTTGCCATTGAACTTGGCGGCACCATTAACGACTCTCTCTTTATGGGCGACTGGAAAATCGTCCGCATTGGTGAGGAAGAATGGGGTGATGGGGAGTGGAGACTCTACAACATGCGAGAAGATCGCAGTGAAATGTACGATCGCTCTACGGATCCAGAGCAACACGATCGCTTTGTGCAGATGCGGGCAGCCTACGAAGAGTTTCTGATTGATGTGAACTGGGTACCCGCCCGCCGTCCGAAGAAATAAGGGCGATCAATGCACCAAAATCCAGGCAATCCGATCTAATTAATCTGGTTTAACGTGAATCCAAAGGCCCACATCCGTGGGCTTTTTATTTGATTAACCTATCTGAGGAGCAAAACGATCGTGCTGAGAATTTCGGAATAATATAAACGATCGCTCTTCTCCTTCACTTTCAACGGATACGGTGGTCTCATGAATACACCTACAGGTTAGATTTCTAATGATTCAGATACCAATTTTGTCATCCATTGGGCATCACCAAATTTTCCAGAAAGCAAGCCAGGAATACTTAAGTCAATATCTAGTTCTTCCCAATGTAACCCGTCCCCTAGAGGGGTAACTTCCACCTTAGCTAATAGTTCTCGATCGGCACCATTTAACCATTGAACATGATTGATGGGGATGATAAAAATTGCTCCTGTATTGAGGTGAATAGCGATCGTATTTTCGGTAGAGGAGTAATAGGCTTTAATAGCCCTAGGTTCTACGCAGAACTTTAGCTTACTTGTTTGACGAACTTGTTCAATTTGCTCATCAATATTGTCTAAATCAATCATTTGCATAAAAATCACTCCATTTTTCAAGTAGGAGACGATCGCTCTACTTACTAATTTTTAACAGTGCGCTGAACTGCATGGCATTGCTTAAGATCAATCGATCGTCCTAAACATAAATCTGATCCATAAATCAAAGTTCTAAATATTTACTAATATATTGGAGAATTTCTTTACAATAGCCTTCGGCTATCTGTCTTTCATAATCAGAAATAACATCATCTCGATTATGAGCAAGAGGATTTCTAACTTTTGATATTAATTGAGAGCGTTGATCCCAATAGGATTTATCTTTTCCAAAAATGGGCTGAAATATCTGCCATTCCTTAAATAGAATAACAAAAAGATCTCGTGGATAAGTAAAATCCAGAAGATTTTGCGATGCCCTAGCTTTCCAATTTTGTGCTTCTTTTTGTTGAGATTCCCGACATCTCTCAAACAGATTTTTACTGGTTTGCTTATCCATTTCTAAAGTAGGATACGCTTTTTCAAGTTTATCAAACCAGTCACTACCATATTTTTCTTCCAATCTAGATTTTAATACAATTCTAAGACTTTTCTCTGTATCTCTCCATACGCTCCATAAGTCAGATTCTCGTTCGACTAAACTTAAAAATGAATGAAAGTGCTCTGAAAATGCAGTATAAGTGCCTTGCTTATTGAGCTTGATAAATCCATATCTTAGAAATTCATCAACATCTGTTTGTTTAACATCAATGACCGGGCCAAACAGTATTTGCAGTAACTTTCCAAGATTTCCATCTTCTTGAAGAAGATAGACAATGGAATCGTAGTGATTAACAAAAGATCGTTCAATTTTTTGAAAAGCAAGATTAACATTAACTTGTTGCTGCTCACAAAATAGTTCTACAATTTCATAGCCCAACATTTCCAATAAATAAGGATGCTTCCCACAGTAAAATTCTATTTCGTTAATAATTTCGCCAGTGATAGACATCCCAACCGAACTAAGACGATCAGAAAAAGCCTGAAAGTCCTCATCACTGAACATTACAAGGTAATGCTTATGAAAAATACCATCTAATGTAGAAATAGCTTGTGATTGTAGTTCAATTTCACGAATAGTACGTCGTGATGTAGTTATAAAAGTAACTCTCCATTCTGGACGATATGACAATTCACGTAGCCCTTGAAAGCCAGATATATCTCCTTTAAATAGAATTCGGGCATGATCAAACTCATCTAATATAAAAAGTACACGAACATCGTTTTGGCGAACTTTTTCAAAAAATCGTTGAATACGAGAGTAACCTTCACTCCATGAAATTTCGTCTTGTAATGCACGACTGGCTGCACGCTGAATTGTTTCAGTTATCCAATTTAAGTCTTCTAATTCATCAAGACATCTTGTAATTAAAGACTTAAAGAATATTGGAGATTGGTCATAGGTTGCTAAATTAATCCATATTGGTAGAAGTCTTTTAGAAATCAATGCTGGCTTGCTTTCAATCACAGCTTTATATACCAAGCTACTTTTACCAATGCGAGGATCACCAATAATTGCAAGATTTCCTGGCTCTTGTGGTCGTGTAACTCTATTTGCAATTACTCGCAAACTATCTTCACGACCTATAAAGCGATTACTGGTCACAATATTACCATAATCAGAAAATGGATTTTCAATTTCAAAATTCATAAAGCGTAGTACTCCTATTGTGGATGAGCAAGCAACCATTCCTTAAACAACTCAACTCGAATACGGTAATAGTTTTCTTGTTCTTGTTGTATAACTTCTCGATTTTGCAGATCTTTTAAAATTTCATCAATAGGTGTTTCAGTTTCACATGTAATACTATGACGGCTACATGCACCAGTTCGACTATTTTCAGCTATGGATGCTAAAACTTTTCTAGCGTCTTCATCTGAAATAGCATCGGCTGAAGTATCGCCAGAGCTAATTAAGTTATCAAACTTATCAATACTTAGAGCATTAACTCCTTGAATTAACTCAGATTTAACTTGCTCAACATCTGACTTTGTAACAAGCTTTGCTCGTTTACGATTCATGTATTCAACTAAACGGTTACAAAGAATCTGAATATAAAATGGACTACCAGCTGTTAACTCGACAATTCGATCAATAGCTTTCTCTACATAACGACTCCTTCCTTGTTTACCGCCAATCCGAATCGGCTCGTCAATTAGTTTAATAGCGTCTTCATTCTTTAAATAACTGACTCGCTCATCTTGAATAATTCCAAATTCATTAGGGAACTTTTGCTTAAATTTAGGCATAACATCCTGCCCTACAAGCACAGCACTAAAGAAGTTTTCTTGTAATAATGCCTTCCAGTTTCTCATAAAATCTTTAGAGACTTTACCACTAACAATTTGGCTATAAATATAAGAAAATTCATCAATTAAAAGAACGACTCTAACCTTCATCCAGTCATTAGTCTTGGATATCTTTCTCTTAAAACGTTCAAAAAGATCCTTAAATATAACTAATGGACTGGGATGACTATAAAAACTTTGATCAGTGGGAAAATCAACAGATATTTGGCTATAGCCTTCTTCTAACTTATCTTCAATAGCATACTCAAGTTTTTTGATAATGCTCCACAAAATTTGATATAGCAAAGGTGTTGAAGAGTTTTCATCCAGAATTGAACCTATGTTTCCTATATCTAAAATGAGTAAATTCTTATCTTGTTCAAGTTCAAGTTTAAGATGATGAAGGATAGAAGATTTCCCAGAACGTTTTTGCCCAAATATAACTAAACATTTATTTTGAGAATGGGAATCTCGAATAGTACGGGCTGTATTATTAATCAACTCATTACGTCCATAAAACATTTCTTTACTTTGAACAATCGCTGATTCAGCATAGGCAGCGTAAGGATTTTCAATTTCTTCAAATTGATCTTCAGAATAGAGACGAATAGAGAAGTTATATATTGGCGTTTGGACGATATTTTCTGCCCGTGTCCGATACTGAGCATAAATTGGCAAAGAGAACGTCTCTGATTTTACGGCCTCTTCAGTTAGTCGTATAGGTATAGTTAAAATATCCTGAGAGCCTCCACGTAACGGATGATCTAGCTTAACCTCATTACGAGCCAATGTGAAAAATTCATCGTTTTCTTCCACAATTAATTCCAGCAATTCTGCTGGACTACAACCCATTGTATTTTCAATAACAACTTGTACTTCTATAATCTGGTTTGAATCATGGGAATATGAATCAAACCCTTCAGCCAACCTAAGTTTTAACTGTGGTACTGAACTTTCGTATATTTCTTGTAGCTTTATATTCGATTTATTTTGAAGTGATTCAAGAATAGGATATATGTTCTCAACAGAAAACTTAGTTGGCCCATTTTCGATCTCTTGCAATAGGTTCCTGCAACGAGTATCTATCTGATCACAATATCGTTCTTTTTCCTCAAAAGTACTTTGCTTACACAAATCGTATGCAATTTCTAATACTTTCTGCAATTCCCTAGTACGTTGCTGATCAAGATTGAATAACAGAGTTGATTCTATTCCTTTTATTCTTGTAATTCTATCTTCCAAGGAAGATATTGTAAGTTCAGCCTTAGCAATAAAGCTCATTTCCGTAGAGATATTTCGTTTCTCTTCAGCTTCTTTACGCTGTAATTCTTGCCACTTCTGAAAAAAATCAGCACGACTAATAACACTACTACTTTCTAATTCAAGCTTATTTTCTAAATATTCAAGAGCGATAGCTTGAGAAGTAGCCTTTACATATAATCGAGTTAAAATACGATTTGCAGCAAGCTTACTTCTATTAACTAAATAAGAAACTAAATCAAACAACTGCTCTCGATTTGGATGCTTATTTAATATATCTTCTAATATTTCATCAATTGAAGGAATTTTAGTACTAGTAGGAATATTCATCCGGCCAAGTGTTGATGCTAAAAATCTGACAATGGAGTTTATCGCATCCTGCTCGTCTCTACCAGTACTTCTATCACGATCATATACGATCAAAGCCTCACAGTAACAATCGCGTGCGATATCTAATGAACTATTTTCTATAACGGCTGCATCACCCCTTGAAGCAAAGCTGCGACAAAGGTACTTATAGAACTGATTAGGATCATCCCACTCTTCAATCAGAGAAATAATTTTAGCCGCTGACAAATAGTAACCCGATCTTTCTCTAGGTCGGTAAGTCCTTGATTCTGTTGCAAGCTTCTCTAGCTTGTCAACATCTGAGTAGTCAAACTTTTGTTCTTGCAAACGAACAGGAGGTACACCCTGAAACTCACATTTCTCTAAGAAAAACTTTGTGAAGTCACTAACCTCATTTGAGAAACCAGACAAAAAGGTTTCTACAAGAATTTCATCAACTTGACCAACCTTTTTTGCTTCTGTTATAGCTGCCAATAACTCAGAAGCTTGTGTGTCTGCTGAGTTTATCAAAATCTTATTCAAAATTGCTTCAGCTTCATCATAACGCTCTTGTTTAATCAAACAGAATGCAATATTGATTCGAGTATCTTCTAACCCTAATTTTTCAATGGCTCTGAACTCTGACTCAGCACTTTGATAATCACCTTGCTTTAAATAACAGCTAGCAATTGATCTTAAAAGTTGATTCTTCATTTTCTTATTAGATGCATTCTCAACTTTTCGTCTTAAAAGAGTAATTGCTTTTTCATGTTGATTTGCCTTTTGATAGATATTAATTAACAAGTTATCTACAGTTTGAGGATTCGTAATCTTTTTACGATTTTTATCTAATAGTGTAATGGCTTCTTCTGTTTGCCCAATTTGGACTAAAAGCATTGCCAGATCTTTAATTGCACTTTCTACATTATCGCCTTCCTTAATAGCCAATCGAAGTAATTGGGCCGCCCTTTCAGGATCTCTCTCGATAAGCTGGATACGTTTAGCACGAGCATATGTATTAGTTCCCCTAGGAACACCTGTCTCACGAGCGTATTCCCTCCATCTCTCATGAAATTGTTGAGCTTCTGGATAATCTGCATTAATAGCTAATACTTTCCTAATCTGAGAAATTGCTTTTGCATATTCACCATCGTTTGCATATCGATTTGCTAAATCAAATAATTGTTCAATCGTTCTATACAGTGAAACTCCAATAGCTAAAAGACCTTTTGAACCTTGTGCAGACTCAAATACGACTGGTATCTTTTCAGATATTTGTATCTTGTTAATTCTATTGTGTAATTCTTCATCAATTACAGCACTTCTATGGAAGAAGTATTCCAGACCATCTGAACCAAGAATAAATCCAAAATTACGTTGGGGATTGTATGTGTAGATATAGCCACGAGGTTGATTTTCTAAACTAAGACCATTATCACTTTCAATCCTAATCTTATTACTAGAAGATTTAAAGTCTTGTAGAACTTTTTGATAAAGATCGCTTAACTCTTGGGAAAAGTACTTAGTCCCTTGCTGAACTAGAGCTTTCAAAGATGAATTGGATGACCATTGACGTACTAAATCTGTAGCTAATTCATTTTTATTAACTGTCTTCAATAAATATATTTCTGTTTCAAGTAAAATTTGATAGTCGTTTTTGGATAGTTCATCTTTATTTTCAGAAATCATTTGTAGCAAACAAAAATCACCTGATGATTTTAAAATACTGACATATACATACCAAGCATTTTGGCTTTGTTCGGAATACAAACCCTCTTTTATAAAGAATTGTCCCAAAGCGTAGCAAGCCAAGCTATCATCACCAACTTCCCTGGCAGTAACAGCCAGATTATACAAATTTTCTTTTTTACTAGATAAAATCGCAGATTTTTTGTAATGCTCCAAAGCATTCTTCTTATTTCCTGAAGTGAACTCTAGAAAACCCAAATGAAATTTTATGCTTGGTGAGTCATTAAACCACTCATTTAAAAGCTTAAAATCTAATACTATGGCAGGTAATCTACCAAATTTAACTCCCAACTCATTATTTTTAAGCGCATTTTCATATTTGTTTTTTGCTCTTATCCATATTTTGTTAGCTTCTTGTTGCTTATTACCTTTTAACTCTTCTTTAGGAAACTCAAAATCAGGAGGAATCAAGTTAATTCTTGATGTTTTTATACTTGCATCAAAACGTGCCTCAATCTCAACTAATCTTCTAAATACTTCCAGATCAAAATCATTTGATGATGATGTAGCTAATTTAGATGATTCGGTATCATTACCATCTAAAGGGTTTATTCCAGTAATTTCAAGATTTATAGGAGATTTATTATCTGTTTCTTGCTCTTGTTTTTTTAGGGATAACAATGTATCTGAATCGTTGTAAACTACACTATCTGCTTCCTGTTCTTCTTCACTGGGCACTTCCCAAAAATCTATTCTTACTACAGGTAGTTTGGAAATACCCGTCTCAGTTTCAACCGCAACATGATCACGACCAATTTCAGTAAGTATTCCTGAAATCTCACGTCCACTAGTAAGAATAAATTTTACTTTGTTGCCAAGGCGTACTTGTTCCTGTATTAGGTGTGAAAGCATTGTATTTGTTTGCTTCCTCTTTTTACCGAGTTGACAGTAGTTTACCCCACTCTAGCAACAACGTCAAAGGCAGTATGGGTAAAATTTCCTCTAACCCCACCCTAGAACCCGCTGCTAGAATAGGAAAGCTGTTTTTTCCCCGATCGTCCTGTATGGCTAAATCTCGCCGGATTGCTGCACCTTCCCCAGCCCAACCTGTGCCATCCTCGATCGCTTCGGAATTGCTCCAGCCCTCCCTAGAAAATATGATTCGGATTCGGGGCGCACGGCAGCACAATCTCAAAAATATTGATCTGGAACTCCCCCGCGATCGTCTCATTGTCTTTACGGGAGTATCGGGGTCTGGCAAGTCTTCTTTGGCGTTTGATACCATTTTTGCGGAGGGGCAGCGCCGCTATGTGGAGTCCCTCAGTTCCTATGCCCGGCAGTTTTTGGGACAGGTGGATAAGCCCGATGTGGATGCGATCGAGGGGCTGAGTCCGGCGATTTCTATTGATCAAAAGTCTACGTCCCACAACCCCCGATCGACGGTGGGGACGGTGACGGAAATTTATGACTATTTGCGCCTGCTCTTTGGGCGGGCGGGGGAGCCCCATTGCCCCCACTGTCAACGATCGATCGTGCCCCAAACCATTGACCAGATGGTGGATCGGGTGTTGGGGTTACCGGATCGGACGCGGTTTCAGATTTTGGCTCCGGTGGTGCGGGGGAAAAAGGGGACTCACCAAAAACTGCTCTCTAGTCTGGCGGCGGAGGGGTTTGCACGGGTTCGGATTAATGGGGAAGTGCGGGAGTTGGCGGACAATATTGAACTGGATAAGAACCACAGCCACACCATTGAAGTGGTGATCGATCGCTTGGTGAAAAAAGAAGATTTGGGGGAACGTTTGGCGGATTCCCTCACCACTTGCCTGAAGCGATCGGGGGGGATTGCGGTGGTGGCGATCGTGGACGGGCCTCGGCTCTCGGTGGTGGAGGGATCCCCTGAACCGTCGGAACTAAGGTCGGATCCGAAGTCGGAGTTACGGGCGGCGGAAAAAGGGTCTGGGTATGGGCTGGCGACTGCCCCAGAGCTTGTGCCCACGGAGTTTGTGCTCTCGGAAAATTTTGCCTGTCCTGAGCATGGGGCGGTGATGGAAGAATTGTCTCCCCGGCTTTTTTCTTTTAATTCGCCCTACGGGGCCTGTCCCACCTGTCATGGTTTGGGGGCGTTACAACGATTCAGCGCCGATCGGGTGATTCCTGATCCCAGTCAGCCGGTGTATGGGGCGGTGGCTCCCTGGGCAGAGAAGGACAATGCCTATTATGTTTCCCTGCTTTATAGTGTGGGGCAAGCCTATGGATTTGAGTTACAAACGCCGTGGCAGAAGTTAACGCGCAAACAACAGGAGATTTTACTCCACGGCAGCGATCGGGAGATTGTGATTGAGGTGGATTCTCGCTATGGCAAACGATCGCAGCAGAAGCGGCACTATGAGGGTATTTTGCCGATGTTGGAGCGTCAATATCGAGAAAGTAGTTCGGAAAGTTTTAAGCAAAAATTAGAAAAGTATCTGGTGAACCAAGCCTGTGAGGATTGCCAAGGCGATCGACTCAAGCCCGAATCCTTGGCTGTCCGGGTAGGCTCCTACCGCATTACTGATCTCACCAGTGTTTCCATTCGGGACTGTCTCCAGCGGCTGCAAACCCTAACGGGGGAGTCTTCAGAGAGTGCCGAGGCTCAACTCAGCGATCGTCAACTCCAAATTGGGGCGCTAGTGCTGAAGGAAATTAAAGCCCGTCTGCAATTCCTGCTGGATGTGGGGTTAGATTACCTCAGCCTCGATCGGGCGGCCATGACCCTTTCCGGGGGGGAAGCCCAGCGGATTCGGTTAGCCACTCAAATTGGCTCTGGGTTAACGGGGGTGTTGTATGTGTTGGATGAACCCAGCATTGGCCTGCACCAGCGGGATAACGATCGGTTGTTGCGAACCCTCACCCGGCTGCGGGACTTGGGCAATACCCTGATTGTGGTGGAACACGACGAAGACACGATCCGGGCGGCGGATCATCTGGTGGACATTGGCCCCGGTGCGGGGGTACATGGGGGCACGATCGTTGCGGAGGGGCAACTAGCGGATTTATTAACCTGTCCTGACTCCCTGACGGGGGCTTACCTGTCCCGACGGTTGCAGATTCAAACCCCCACGGCGCGACGATCGGGGAATGGTAAATCCCTGACCCTGAAAAATGCCCACCGCAACAATTTACGCCACCTCAACGTGGCCATTCCTCTGGGTAAACTGGTGTGCATCACGGGGGTATCCGGCTCTGGTAAATCCACCCTGATTAATGAACTCCTGCATCCCGCCCTTCAGCATCACCTGGGGCACCAAGTCCCGTTTCCCAAAGACCTGGAAGCTTTGGAGGGCATCAGTGCCGTGGATAAGGTGATCGTCATTGACCAGTCCCCCATTGGGCGCACTCCCCGCTCCAACCCCGCCACCTATACGGGTACATTTGATCCCATTCGAGATCTATTCACCCAGACGATCGAAGCAAAGGCGCGGGGCTATAAACCGGGGCAATTTTCCTTCAACGTCAAGGGGGGGCGGTGCGAAGCCTGCAAAGGCCAGGGAGTGAACGTCATTGAAATGAACTTTTTGCCCGATGTGTATGTGCAGTGCGAAGTCTGCAAAGGCTCCCGCTACAACCGGGAAACCCTGCAAGTGAAGTACAAAGGCAAATCGATCGCTGAGGTGCTGGATATGACCGTAGAAGAGGCCTGTGGCTTTTTCGATGCCATTCCCGGTGCGGCCAGTAAGCTGCAAACCTTAGTGGATGTGGGGTTGGGGTATGTACGCCTAGGGCAGTCTGCCCCTACCCTCTCCGGTGGCGAAGCCCAGCGGGTGAAACTGGCCACGGAACTCTCCCGCCGCGCCACGGGCAAAACCCTTTATTTAATTGATGAACCCACTACGGGGCTGTCCTTTTACGATGTTCACAAACTGTTAGATGTGCTTCAGCGGTTAGTAGACAAGGGCAACTCGATCGTAGTGATTGAGCATAACCTAGACGTAATTCGCTGTGCAGACTGGATTATTGACCTCGGCCCGGAAGGAGGCGATCGGGGAGGGGCGATCGTGGTGGAAGGCACCCCGGAAGTGGTGGCAGAGCATCCCACATCTTATACGGGGTTGTACCTAAAATCGATCCTTGCTTCGTCTAAAGAAAGTACATAAGGACTACGCAGATTCGATCGAACCTACACTCCTTGAGGGGCAAAGTTAGCTGATAGAATCGCAACGATCGTCTACTGTGTTTAATCCCAAGGCTTGATAAACTTGTTCGCTAGATAAACTCTGAGGACTAAGCGATCGGGGAAATTCAGCCAATTGCGGTAAATCCGCAGGGGTTAAGATAGGTAATTCTACGGCAGCCTGAAAGTCCTGTAAACATTGCCGTAGTTCTGCAAAAGTTTGACCAAAGGGTTCAACGGGATTAGCTGTAAGTAGATCAGACAAAGTAATGGGCGCTTTAAATCGGCTGAAAGCCCTATTCTGCCGTCATTGATAGATCCCCTTATTTAGCCTGGCCTACTTACAGCCTGTGATTTCCCCTGTTTCATCGTAGAAGACTTCCCGAATTGTAAAGTCTCCTTCGGGTTCCTGAAATACTCGATAGTTCCAAGTGATCATAAGTTTTCTCCGTGACCTCTAAAGAAAAATTGATTACCTTGCTTTTCTCCAATTCTTTGAATTTCAATAATGAGAACTTCTTGATCAATATTGTAAAGTACTCTAAAGTTATTGATTCTAAGTTCCCATTCTGCATAGGCGTTTACTCCCATCCGTTTGCAATTACGGCTTTCCCGATCGGGTTCATATTTTAAGTTTTTATTAATCTCTCCAATAATGAGAACTTGTTCATTTTTCCGGCTCTTCAGAATATAGTATGCTTGACAAAATGGCATTTTATGGGTGAGGGGTGATTTTTCCGAATCCCCAGAAAAATAGTAGCGTAAGTTACAAACGCATAATCTAGCCTGAAGAGCTTGGCTATGCAGATTGTCTATATTATAATAGCCATAGCTCTCTAGGGATCGGGCTGGTCGTAAAATACAAAATAACCAGAACTCTTTTTGTGTAAGGATTCTGACTGATGGTCAAATCTAAATTGTATTATGTGATACTATTCTTGGTGCGATCCCCTGAGAGCCATTCGTCATAAGGATTTTAGAGGGTAAGAAATAGTTAAATCCGAAAGGTTTTCAGATTTAACTATTTCTTACTACTCCCTTTCCCTTCTAAAATTACCTATGGAAAAATTGGGTAGAAAGCTGGCTGCTGCGCCATCGCGCTTAGGTAGTTTTCTCCCGGGAAGGGAGTAGTCTTGCCCTAGCTGGTGGTGATGTTAAGTAACTTTAACGTGACGATGCGATCGATGCTGCTATCTTGTCGGTTAGGTTTCCCGGATCTCACGATCGTTTTGGTGTTGGGGGCTTGTACTGGGCTAAGTTTCCAGCCGTTGCCGACTATGGCTCAACCTACTGGCGTTCCGCCCCTTGCCCCTCCCGCCGCTCCCTTGCCTCAGTCTGCGGAGGGGTGGCTCAACACCGGACTCAATGCCATTCAACAGGGACAACTGCCTACGGCAATCCAGGCCTTTCAGACCGCCCTACAACTCAATCCCCAACTGGTTCCAGCCCGCTACAACCTAGGGTTAGCCCTGCGTCAATCGGGGGATCTCACCGGGGCGATCGAAGCCTTTAGCCAAACCACCCAAATCGATCCCAACTTTGCCCTGGCCTTTTCCAATTTAGGAGCAGCGTTGCTAGAAAATAATCAGTTTGATCAAGCGCAAATTGCCCTCACCCGATCGGTTCAATTGGATCCGCAGTTGAGTATTGCCTATTACAATCTGGGTCTGGTATACGAAAAAACGGAACAGTGGTCACTGGCGGAATCGGCATTTGTGCAAACCCTGGAGCGACAGCCCAATAGTTCCCAAGCCTTCTACCATTTGGGAATTGTCTATGCCCAACAGGCGGCCCAAACTTCCGATCCTCAAGTCATTCAACGCTTATTAAACCGCGCCCAATCCTCCTACCTTCAAGCTGTTTTACTCAATCCTCAATATACGGAAGCGCTCTACCGTTTAGGCTCATTAAACTATCAGCAGGAACAATACCTCGCAGCGATCGAAAATTTCCGGCGGGCTGCCAATCTGAACCCGAACTATGCAGATGCTTACTATGCGGCGGCCCTTGCTTTTGTGAAATTAAATCAGGTTTCCGATGCGTTAACGTTGTTTTCCCATGCTTTAGCCATTTATCAAAGTCAAAATCGTTTAGATTGGGTTGAACGTACCCAACAACAAATCGATCGCCTCAAAAACTAAAGAGCTTCAAGATGAGGGGGGAAAAATCTGCTGGGTTGCGGTGGTGGAATCATCCTCTGTCCCTTGGCTAAACATCGGTTCATTGCCAGAACTGGCAGGGGAATTTTCCGCTTGGCAATAGGGTTTTAAAACTCGAAAAATTGTGGCAGCCGCTTGGCGGGCCAGGTCTACGTGGGGAAGGGTTTTGGCGGTTTCCACTAAGCGGGTTTTTAAGGTCTGGCTAGTGTTACAGCGATCGACGGCGGATTCTAACAGGTCATCCAGGGAGGTTTGATTGAGGATCTTCCAATTGCCTTGCCGGAAATCTAAGGGTTCATAGACCACCGCATAGAGCAACAGTTTAGCCATGAAAGGATTGGTATACTTCATAATCTCCACCCGAATATCGTAGCGATCGTAGGTGGGGAGACTACAAGACTCAAAAACTTCAGGCTGAGGGGGGGGCGGGGGAGCAGGGATCTCTAATTCTGCGGCTAATTCTGCGGGAGTGGCCAGAAACGGGGTCTGG
>DALYGI010000044.1:0-1447 GCA_031971595.1 Prochlorotrichaceae cyanobacterium CTOTU29312 | reverse complement strand
GGAGCCACAAACCACTGGGTTTGATCCTCCAAGGGGGCCGGGATGGGAACGGGCAACGGGCGAGGCCGGTATAACTCTTGGACAATTTCGATGACTTGATTGGCCACCTGGGCATATTCCACGGGCTTGCTCAGGGTTTTAGCCAATTGATTTAACTGAAAATTTAAGGCATCCAGGGTGGGCGATCGTTCCAGGGTATCCACTAATAACTGCCGCCACGGGATCCCATTGAGTCGATCGGGTTGATTTTCCCAGGTGCCATAACAGTTACAAATGAGGAGTTTTTTAATTCTTTGATTGTGTTTATCTTGGGAGAGCGCTAACGCAACCTGATCCAGCAAAGGGAGGGACACCATAGGAAACTCCATCAGTTCAAGTGTAGTTATTTTAACCCGCTGTTGCAAATTCCTTTGTTGTGGATCCCATGAAATTCTTGACGAGACTCCTAGCGGCTCTGAGGTCTTCAACTCCCCGCTTCAGAAGGGATGGGGGGGATTGAGACGGCTTCGGATCGGGAGAAAAAAGGGGCCACTGGAAACCCAGGCCCCTTTAATTGCTGACCTTAACTCTTTCTAGTTCGCATTAGTATCAATAGGAACAAACCAGGTGCCAATGGCACAATGACCTAACGCTGTGCGCCAATCTTCCGCACACGCATTATTCGGGGTTTCAATGGAGAGATTATATTGATAATCAACGGCTAAACGCGGATTTTTCACATTGGAAAAGACAATATTGTAGTCCTGATCCGCTGAGAGGGGTTCCTGGGGCGTGATGGAAATATAAGGTAGCCCTTCGTAAGCTTCAGACTCCACGATCGTTTCTTTGGTGGCGGGGTTGTAACTTTGGCAGCCATCCGTAGAGGAACAGGACAGAATCGCTGCGAGGGGGACGGTTTCTCGGCACTGGGGACGACGCAGAACATTGCCCATGTTGCTACACACCCGCACCTCAATCCGGTCTAAGTTAAATCTGCCCCCTTCCTTGGCAAACAGATCGGTCACTTCAGTAATAATGAAGCGCTTACTGGTCACCTTTGGATCCACCACATAAAAGTTGTACCGGGCAGAACTGGCGGAACGATACCCCCGCTGGATGCCCGCCCGCAGTTCCACAAAACGATCGCTACTGTTGCGGAACGTGGGTAGAATCCCCTGGGCCGAAGCCACGGGAGGTACGAGAAAAGCTGCCCCAGCCAGCACGGCTCCCAGACCCCGGATCCCTAGCCACCGAATGGGTTGAGCAAGGGGGTGAGACAGTCCACCAGAAAAAAAGTTGGATAGCATACGTTTCTTGACCTAATAGGATGAATAGGGTGAATGCGGTGATCCCATGCTAAAGCATGACCGCAGAGCGTGTATTTTGTTTCATGTTGCGCTGGAGGGACGCTAGGGCAGAAAAATTTGCCATTCCTGCGGGTAGAGTATCCTGATCGCCGTACAATAGA
>DALYGI010000043.1:14426-16801 GCA_031971595.1 Prochlorotrichaceae cyanobacterium CTOTU29312 | reverse complement strand
GAACGGTAGAAATAGGGTTTCAGACTTTAAAATAAAATGAGCGAACGATGAGTAACTGATTAACCTATCCAGAACATGGGGAGTATTATTCCCTATTCCCTATTCCCTATAACCTATTCCCCATTCCCCATTCCCTAACTATGAATGCATTTTTCACTCCTCAACGTATCTTTTTAGGCTTGATGACTGCCTTGGTGGCGGTTGTTTTGGGGACGGAGTTATTTAGTACCTTGCAAGAATCCCAAATTCAAGATCGCTTAGATCTCCAACAAACTCGCCTTGTCCTCCAAGCTAGTGCCTGGCAAGCGGGAGGCTCTAACCCGGAGGAGGAGGAACTAAACCAGCTTTTACGATCGGGTGTGCTAGGGGAAAATCCGGTGAGAGATGCTTTGGAAAAGTATCAAACTATTACGGCAGCCCTTCAGAACGAGCCTGAATCTGGGACGATCGATCCCTTGCAGTGGTCTCAAACGGAAATCGATCGTTTGCATTTGGAACAGGGCTTGTTGGAGGTTCTCAATCCTTCAGGGAATGAACCCTTAGGACTGGATAAGGCTCAACAACAGTGGCAGCAAGTCGTGGAACAGGCCGATGGCAGTCCAGAGCAACAGCAAACAGCGCTCATTCTCCAAGGGCTTTGGCAAAATCCCCCCCGCTTACTGCCCGATGCCCAGGAAACCTTGACCAATCAGCTAGAGGGCTGGTTTCGCTATCGCAGTTTAGAGCGGCTCTATGAAATTCAACAACGGCCAGAAGCGATCGTTGCCCTGCGGGATAAGGAGCAAATGACGGTACAGCGGGTGCTGAAGCAGTTGTTTATTTTGACGGGTCTCCCCCTCATTGGCATGGTTTTGGGGGTAATTACCCTCATCGGGTTACTGGTGCGGGGACTCTGGCAACGGTGGCACAGCCCGCGCCTAGAGCCGTCTCGTCTGGAGACCTCTGGCAGTGCAACCCGTTCAGCCTCCCCTTGGGTAGTTCCCTGGAACGGGGAAACCATCTGGCAGGGCTTGGTTTTGGGCTTCTTCCTGCTGGGGCAAATTGGGGTGGTGCGCTTTCTCATCCCCCTCCTGGCCCTCAGCTTCCGCAGTGTGGTGGGGGCGAGTGTTTTTCAGACGGTGAAAGTCCAAGCCCTCTTAGTAATCGTGGTTTATGGGGGGATGGCCATGGGCGTTTTAACCTTCTTTTACTTCCTGCTCCGCCCCTTTCGGCCCCTGCCCCCTGGCTGGTTCCGCCTTCGTCTAGAGGCCAAAGCGATCGGCTGGGGAATTTTGGGGTATCTCCTGGCCTTGCCCTTGGTTACCCTGGTCTCCTTTCTCAATCAGCGGCTCTGGGATGGTCAGGGGGGCAGCAATCCCATGCTTTTTTTAGCGCTTCGCAATCAAGACTGGTTTGCCCTGGGTTGTTTTTTCTTCACCGCCGCACTCCTCGCGCCCCTGTTTGAAGAGTGGTTATTTCGGGGATTTTTGATGGTGTCTTTGACCCGTTACCTGCCACAGTTCGGGGCCATTTTGCTCAGTGGGTTCATTTTTGCCCTAGCTCACCTCAGTCTCTCGGAAATTTTACCCCTGTGGACGTTAGGCAGCATTCTGGGCTATGTCTATGGACGATCGCAAAACCTAATCTCTGCGATCGTGCTGCATAGTTTGTGGAACAGTGGGACGTTAATTGGGTTAACGGTACTGGGAAGTCACTTATAATCCCAGTCACTTATAACCCCACTTATCCCTAAATAGGACGCAGACGAGTCACCTTGAGGGTAAATTGCCCCCCGGTGGCCTCCCCAAACGATCGCACCCGAATAATGTAGCCGCCGGTCTTGTTAATGCGGGTAAAGAGCAGGGAATTGGTGGTTGCATCGGGGTTACTGGGGGCATCATCATTTTCTGCCACCATGGAGCCATCGCTGGCCATTAGAGTTACCACCGTATCAAAATTATCAGACAGCACATCGATCGCCACCTGATCGCCAGCGGAAAACTCAGCCCGATAGTCTCGCGCAAATCCCCCTTGCCCCGTGGGAATATCCCGCTCAGTCAGGGTGTCGGTCATTTCCCCCGTACTCGACAATGGGATAGGATTGTAAAGGGATTGGGCGTTGCTGGGGAGTTGTAAGCTGAGAACACTTGCCCCCAATAGGATGGTGGGGAAAAAGATGGTGGGGGTAAACCAGCGCAGAGAGTTAAGCATGGTGTTGGAATCCTTAGGGAAGAGTTCCTCCATTTTAATAACAGAGTGTAGATTTCAAGGTTGTAGGTTCAAGGTTGCAGGTTCACGGTTGTAAGTTCGAGGTTTAAATTTCACCACTGTAGATTTCACCTTATAGAAGGTAGAAGGTTGCTATCTTGAGAGTCCTGAGCTTTTTTTCGGTCACG
>DALYGI010000043.1:0-14326 GCA_031971595.1 Prochlorotrichaceae cyanobacterium CTOTU29312 | reverse complement strand
TTATAGAAGGTAGAAGGTTGCTATCTTGAGAGTCCTGAGCTTTTTTTCGGTCACGGCCCTAATCACCCTCAGCACCTTGGGGGTTTTCTGGTTTGCCGGGCCGTTGGGTAGCGCTTCTGCCCAGGATCCCCTTTGCGTAACGGATCTGCCCGATCGTTTTGATCGCTGGCTTCAGGAACCGGCCTTGCAAGGGGCCAGCATTGGGGTGGCGCTGGAAACCCTGACTGGTGTTGTTCTGTACCACTACCAAGCGGATCGGCGACTGATTCCCGCCTCTACCCAAAAGTTATTAACCACGGCGGCGGCTCTGGAGCAATGGGGAGCCGCTCGCACCTGGCAAACCACCGTACACCTGAACCCCCAAAACCGAGAATTATGGATCGTGGGTCAGGGAGATCCCACATTTACCGCTGAATCCCTAGGGCAATTAGCCCAGCAGGTGGCCCAGCAACTTCAGCAGCGGCAGATCACCCACCTCGATCGTTTAGTGGGGGACGATCGTTTTTTGGGAGAAGGGGGAACGCCCCCCACCTGGGAACTGGCAGACACCCGCGCAGGCTACGGAGCCCCGGCCAATGCTCTTGTTCTCACGGAAAATGCCGCCCTATTCACCCTCTGGCCCCAGCCGATCGGCCAACCCCTACGCCTGGAATGGGAAACCCCAGAGGATGCCTTAGATTGGCAGGTAGAAAATTTCTCCGTTTCCGGCGGCTCCGATGCGGCGGAGTTTGTCTCTGTGGCAAATTTAGGGGATTCTGAACAGCTAGGGCATCAGGGACGATCGCTTTTGAGGGTGGAAGGAGTACTCCAGGCAGGAGCCCCACCGGAACCCGTTTCCGTAGCCGTTTCCGAGCCAGGGTTACGTTTTTTACAACAATTTCAAAGGGCTTTAGCATCCCAGGGGATCACCATTGCCGCCACCCATCTCCTCAGTGTGCAAACGTCTTTAGCAGAAATGCCAGGTTTAGCAGAAACAGCGGACATCAAAGAAATAGGAGCAGTAGGAGAAATAGGGGAAAGAGGAGAAACGATCGTTACCCACGCTTCCCCCCCCTTATCGGAACTGATCACCATCACTAATCAACAAAGCCAAAACCTATACGCAGAAATTCTCTTACGCTGGCTCGGCAAAACCTATCCTCACCCCACCGATCCAGGTCTGGCCCCCTCCCTCCACGAAAACGGCGTACAACAGCTTACGGACATTCTGCTGACCTGGGGACTCGATCCCAACTCATTTACGATCGCCGATGGTTCGGGACTATCGCGCCAAAACAGCATCACCCCCGCCGCCCTAGTACAAGTCTTACAACACAGCGCCCAAGCCCCCTGGTTTCAGACCTACCGCGCCTCCCTTTCCGAAGCAGGCCAATCCGGCACCTTAGCCAGACGCTTTGCCCAAACACCCCTAGACGGCAAACTCTGGGGCAAAACCGGCAGCATGAGCGGCACCATGGCCCTAGCGGGCTACCTCAGCACCGATGCCTACCCCCCCCTCGCCTTTAGTATTTTTATTAATCAAAGTCACACCTACTACGGCCAACTCTCCACCGCGATCGATCGGCTATTGGAACAATGGATCACCTTGGAGGAATGTTTGGAATTGAGAATGAAGAATTAAGAATTAAGAATTAAGAATACATGGCAATTTTAAGCAACACCTCAACTCAATTAAATTACTCCCCCTCCTGGGAGGGGGCCGGGGGGTGGGTCGGATGTAGAAACAAAAAAGAGACAGGTCAATAAGAATCCAATCCCATAACCTGTCCCCTATTCCCTATTCCCTATTCCTACCGAATGTACTCCTTAAGAACACTATTCCGATTGGGATGGCGCAGTTTCCGTAGGGCTTTCGCTTCAATTTGACGAATGCGCTCACGGGTCACATTAAAGATCTGGCCAATTTCTTCTAAGGTCTTCATCCGGCCATCATCTAACCCATACCGGAGACGCAACACATCCCGTTCGCGGGGGCTCAGAGTGCATAACACATTTTCCAGATCTTCCCGGAGCAAACTCTTAGAAACCTCATCCTCAGGCGTTTCCCCATCGGACTCAATAAAATCCCCCAGGCGAGAATCTTCTTCTTTACCAATGGGGGTTTCTAGAGATATGGGAAGTTGGGCAGATTTGGCAATGAACCGCAGTTTTTCGATCGTCATTTCCATGCGAGTCGCAATTTCTTCTTCCGTGGGTTTGCGACCCATTTCTTGAGACAGAAGTTTAGTGGTTTTCTTAATACGAGAAATGGTCTCGTACAGGTGAACGGGAAGGCGAATAGTACGGGACTGATCAGCAATGGCGCGGGTAATGGCTTGACGAATCCACCAGGTAGCATAGGTGGAAAACTTATAGCCTTTTTCGTGATCAAACTTTTCCGCTGCTCGAATAAGTCCTAAACTACCTTCCTGAATCAGATCTTGGAAGGATAGCCCTCGATTCATATACTTTTTGGCAATGGATACCACTAAGCGCAGGTTCGATTGCACCATTTTTTCCTTGGCTTTCCGACCCTGATATAGACGACGTTGGAAAGCATTCAAGGGCATTTTCATCTCTTGAGCCCATTCGTCATCCCGGGGCTCCCGTTCGAGACGATCCATGATTTTCTCGCGCACTCGCTCCAACTCTAGGAGATCCGCAATTTTACGCGCTAGCTCAATTTCCTCGTCTGCCCGCAGGAGTCGGATTCTACCGATTTCTTGAAGATAAAGCCGGATAGAATCTTCCGTGTAATGCTTCTTCTTAGCTGCTGCTTCCTTACGCCGAGCCGCTGAGCGGTTCTTATCACCCTTATCGTCATCATCCGTGTGTAACTGATTAATCGGGATGTCTGAATCGGTCTCCCCCATTAGAGAGTGATCCAGATCTCCGTCAGCAGAAAGGCTAAAAGCTAGAGATTCCAGATCTTCCGGGGTGATCTTTAAGTCCGGGACGGAATTGTTTCTCTTTCCTTTAGAACTTCCCACTGGGATGAGCAGATCAGTCTCAGGCTCAGGTTCTGCAACGAGTAGATGATTCGCCTGGGTCATGCCGCTTTCCTCTTGCTCCTTAGATAGCTAGTTATAGTGAGTTAAACAACATTTTGATTGCTAAATGGGTGCCCCATAGCCCTGTTGTTTAAGCTTTCACGATTGTAACTGTTCTGACCAAAGTTGTCGGTAGAACTAGGGAATTTTATGTCTGGGTTTCGGTTCGTTAAAGATTTGGCGCAGAGGGCTTGACCAAGGCCGGAATGCCACGATCGACCATACCCCTCAGGATCCTTTGAGGACAAAGCTTTGGGTCTCTCCTCCTTCCTGGGAGCCGATCGTTTTGAGAGCCCCTGAGTTTTGTTACAATTCTTAACAGTTATCCCTGTCGTTATCTCTATAAGTTATGCATTGCAGGGATTTTTGCCAGATTTTTGCCAGATTTTTGCCAATTATGTCTAGCTTTGGTCTAGTCCCCTGAGGTAAGGCAATGCGTCAGTGTTTCCTAACGGAGGGTTGAGCAATCCGTGGGATAATGAGCCCCTGAATATACTTTGGTCAATTCGGGAGTTTGGCATGGTGATAGACGCGCAACCGGCCCTGTTGGTTCTGGCAGATGGCACAGTGTACCGTGGAAAATCCTTTGGTGCTGCTGGAACGGCGATCGGTGAGGTGGTTTTTAATACGGGCATGACCGGCTATCAAGAAGTGCTGACGGATCCGAGCTACCGAGGGCAGATCGTCACCTTTACCTATCCAGAACTGGGCAATACGGGGGTGAACTCGGAGGATGAGGAGTCGGAGTTTCCCCAGGTGAAAGGGGCCATCGCTCGGAATGTGGTGTTTTCCCCTAGTAACTGGCGCTCTACCCAATCCCTGACGGACTACCTCAAAGCCCATGATATTCCAGGGATTTATGGCATTGATACCCGTGCCCTCACCCGCAAAATCCGCTCGATCGGGGCGATGAATGGGGCTATTTCCACCACAATCTTAGATCCCCAAGAATTATTGTTACAGGTGCAGGCGGCCCCCTCCATGAGCGGGTTGAACCTGGCCCAGGAAGTGACCACGGCTCAGGTTTATCAATGGCAAACCCCCACGGATCAAGGCTGGGAGTTTCGGGCGGATGGGGCGGAGCAAGCCCCCCTCAAAGTGGTGGCGATCGATTTTGGGGTGAAGCGGAATATTCTGCGCCGTTTAGCCAGTTATGGCTGTGAATTGATGGTGGTGCCAGCCTCTACTCCCGCCGAAGAAATTTTGGCTCAGAACCCCGATGGGATTTTCCTGTCTAATGGGCCTGGGGATCCGGCGGCGGTTACGGAAGGCATTGCCACGGCCCGGGCCTTGCTGGAAGCGGATAAGCCTCTGTTTGGGATTTGCTTAGGCCACCAAATTTTAGGACTAGCCCTAGGGGGGAAAACCTTTAAGCTCAAGTTTGGGCACCGGGGGTTAAATCAGCCCTGTGGCTTAGATGCTAAGGTGAACGAGCAGCCCATAGAGATTACCAGCCAGAATCATGGGTTTGCCTTAGATGCGGACTCCCTGGGTTCCGATGTGGAAGTGACCCATCTCAACCTAAACGATCGCACGGTGGCCGGTCTACGTCATAAAACCCTGCCCATTTTCTCCGTGCAATACCACCCGGAAGCCAGCCCTGGCCCCCACGACTCCGATTATTTATTTGAGCAATTTGTAGATGCCATGCGATCGTACCGGGCCGGGAAGCAAGCCTAGGGTTTAAGGCTTTGGAACTTCAGGTTTCAATTTTGGTAACCTAACGATCGGTTCTGCCCTAGGGGGTTAGCCTGGAATCATTGAATCTTTAATGATTTAAATGATCTTGATCTGATCTAAATGATCTCATCTCATGAATGATCTAGGTTAATCCACTGGAGCGTTGGCTATGCTATTGTCCCCCCGATCGTTATTTTCCTTGCTCGTGTTGGGTCTCACCTGTGGGCTAGCGGCTTGCAGTGCGGCAACCATTGCCCAAACCCCGCCTAATCCCAACCTGCCTAATCCTACAATTGTGAACCCACCTTCTCCCTTACCCATCCCCAATATCAGCCCCGAAGGCTTCGATCCCTTTGGTACCAATTCCGATCGTCCAGTGGGGACTTCAGCCTATCTCGACGTGATTAACCGCACCAAAAACATGGTGCTTGACGATCGGGCTCAATCCTTAGTGCAGCGCTTTGGCTTGTCCTTATTGAACCTGACCTGGGAAGACACCGGACGGTTTCAGAACTCAGCGGTGGGGCCAAACATCAGTGATATGACCATTCAGGTGCAAAGCTATGACACCGCCACCGATAGCTATCAACTGCACCTGATGCCCGTGATTCGCTATGCCAACTTTGAGGATCGATCGGCGGATATTCTCCTCAGTAAAATCTCCCTTTTAGTGGGCAACGAAAAAGGCGAAGACACCTTAGAAAAAGTACCCCTACGATCGATTTTGGGGAATTTGCGGGACTACCTACACGATCCAGACTCTTGGGCGGGCCGACGCACCTCCCTCCTGGCCGATCGGGATAGCCATGTCTTAGTGAGTGCCCAAGCCTGCTTTTTACCCATTCCCCAAACGGGCATGGCCCAGTTTAACCCGGTCTTATTCAACTACCAATCCTACGCAGAAAACCCCGCAGTCTTGACCATTCTGGCCACCCGTGAAGGCACTAGCATCACCATCATCGACAACACACGGGACGGGTTTGAAGCCGGAGCTACCTGGGGACAACGCCTCTTTTTCAACAAAAACGGCGAGCGGGCCAGCTTTACCGGCCAACGGATTCGAGACTTTTTAACCGAGAGTAATGAGGGTCAGCCCGTCAGCGAAGAAACGATCGCAGCGGCAGAGCAGAAAGGACTAAACCTCGTGTTACTCATTCAAGTTCCCCTAAAACAACGGGAGATCCCGCGAGGCAACGTGGGTGCCATGGCCCCCTTAGCCATGCCCGCCGCCCCCTCAGCCGCCCTCAGCGAGTCCGTCATGAGCGATCGGAGTGATGTGGAAACTGCCGTGATTGGCCATGGTGAAGTGGAAGGGCCTTTTACAGAAATTGACAACCTAGCGATCGAGCGGGATCCCAAATTCCCGATTCGGGTAACGGTGCAATTTTATAAAGGCACCAGCAACGGCATCATTTCTGAAACAGACGTGGCCGAAATCCGCGATCAAATTGAGCGGGTTTACGCTGATGCGGACTACGTGGGCAGCCTAGTGGTAGACGGCCCCACAGGCAGACCGACAGAATACGACGGATCCAAACAACAACCCCCAGACTGGTGGGAAGACTTTTGGCAACGGTACGAAAGCAACACCGGAGAATCCCGCGAAGCAGCCCTGCGCCGCCTACGAGAGCTACGGGGGCCAGACTGGATGCCCCAATCCCCTGCGGAGTTAGAGCGGGAGTTGGAGGAGTAGGGAATGGGGAATGGGGCGTTGGGAATTAGGAATTGGGAGATCCTGCCATCGCTCCCTGGTCTTTATTGACAACAAATCCCCAGTGCCCTCTCTCAAGGCTAATCTTTCTAGAACCGATCCTGCTTGAACCGCACACTAAACGACCCCATTGCAATGGGTTTTCCTGATTAGCCCGCAATTGATTTGCAGGCGGGGCGAGTGACTCATCGATCCGATCGTTTAGATTTGGGTAACATTCTCCAAGCTCAAGGTACCTTCCCTTCTATTCCCTAATTCCCTAATTCTGTATCAGAGATAACAAAAGCTGACATTTCTCAATAAAGCCGTTAGGCTAGTTAGTGAAGAGCCTTGGCAATCTTAACTAAAATCTTAAAATATTAGCAGGGTTATTTTTGGGGACAGGTTATGGCCAACATGATGACAGTGCAGTATTCCATTGAACTTATTCGCTGTGAGGCGAGGGGATTAGTCCAAAGCGGTTTTATTAACCGCCAACAGCCCATTTATAGCCTCTGTCAGTTTATACCCCCCCGTGAGTGGTGCTGTATGGAGCATGAGTTGGAGCAACACCAGTTTTTACTCCGCGATCGGATTGGTGACTTGGTAGGGCGAGAAGACTGGGATAATGACTGAGGTTTACTGACGTTTAATCAATACGCTAAAGACCCTATGGTGTTGAACAAAATATTCCAGCCATTCCGATCGCTGCTGATAGTTGGAGTGGCTCATTTTGCCTTACTGGCTTGTGGTGGCTCGGTTGGCCAAGTGGGTTCTGGGGGTGATCAATCCGGGGAGGGGGATCATGGCTCTATGGCTGTTATGGATCACAGTTCCATGGATTTAGGGCCTGCGGATGAAACCTTTGACCTGCGATTTATTGATGCCATGATTCCTCACCATGAGGGGGCGGTGGTGATGGCTCAAGAGGCGTTGCAAAAGTCAACCCGATCGGAGATTCAACAACTGGCAGAAGCCATTATCCAGGCTCAGGATCAAGAAATTTCAGCCATGAAAGCATGGCGCACGGATTGGTATCCTAACGTGAGTGAGGAGCCGGTGATGTATAGCGCGGAAATGGGACACACCATGCCCATGACCGAAGAAATGCGATCGGCCATGATGATGGCGGGGGATTTGGGGACGGCGGATGAGCAGTTTGATCTGCGCTTCCTCCAGGCGATGATTCCTCACCATCAAGGGGCGATCGATATGGCTCAACAGGTGTTAGAAAAAAGCGATCGTCCCCCAGTGAAGGAACTGGCGCAGGGCATTATTGACAGTCAGCAAAAAGAAATTGACCAGATGAAACAATGGCAAAAAGACTGGTATGGACAGTAGTTGGGACAGTAGTTTGGAGACTTTTTTGGGGTGCTGAATTACAGATTACAGGGTGACTCAAGCCTGATTCAGACCCAATCTCAAGCCTGGCTCTAGCACAAGATTAGCAAATTATCCTGAAGTTGCTCTGACTCTTTGATCAAAAAAGATAGAGCCCTCTGTGGGGAGAAGCGCCTGATTAGTGAGTGACACTGAGTTAGTGAACCCAGCTTTAGACGAAACAAGCTTTGGTGAAACTAGCTTTAGGAGACACAAGCGACAGGTGAAATAAGCCACAGGTCAAACAACCCGGTAATTTGTGATCTAGGTTAACTTATGAGCGACCTTTGCCTTGTAGCCTCCATGGTTGCCAAGATGCACCTGGCAGCGGAGCAAAATTCTGCTCCGGTTCCGCCCTCGGAAGCTAGTCTTAATCGGGCGAATCCGAAGGCTTTGAAGCCCATGGCTGTGTCTAGCAAGCCTACCGTTGTCAAAGATTTGCCCCCTCTGGAATTTAGCTCTGACTGTGCCAAAACCGTAGAGCGGGTCTATGCTACGCCGGATCGGGTGTTGCCTGTGGTGGCCCGCACTGTTGATGGTACGATCGTCCGTCCCTCTAGCGATCGTCCTGAATTTAGCCCTGTGCGTCCTGCGGAGCCAACCCCCATTGGGGCTCGGTTTAATAACAGTTACCAAGGCCCCACCACCGGCCCCCAACTGTATCACCAACGCCTGACCGCCTTACAGCGCGGAACCCTCTATACCCTCTATACTCGGTTACCCTCCAACAGTTTTCGAGAAGCGTGGCGTAGTGCGTCCCAGCAACCCACCTATGACCAATGGCGCACTTTGTTAGACCGGGAAGCCCGCGCCGTAGGTTTAGGCCAGGGCAATAATAAATTAAGCGTGACGATCGGAGATTCCCTGAGTCTGTGGCTGCCCACGGAGGCCTTGCCCGCTGGTCAACTCTGGCTCAATCAGGGTATTTCTGGGGATACCACCACGGGGGTCTTGAACCGTCTGGATAGCCTACGGCACACCCGCCCCACTCAGATTTATGTGATGGCTGGCATTAATGATTTACGCAAGGGGCAAACGGACTACCAGATTTTGACGAATCTGCGGTTAATTATGCAGCAACTCCGGCAGGATCACCCCCAAGCCCATATTTTGGTTCAGTCTATTTTGCCCACAGCGATCGGCATCCCCAACGATCGGATTCGTCGCCTGAATCTGGCCATAGAAGCCATGACCCAAGAGGAGGGGACGGAATACCTGGATCTCTATAGCTATTTTGCGGATGCGCGGGGAGAAATGCGCCCAGAGTTAACCACCGATGGACTTCACCTGAGTGCAAGGGGCTACAGTATTTGGCAATCTGTGTTGCGGGAAATGGACTACCTGCTGGCAGCTACCCCACCCTCTCGCTTTGCAGCATAGTCGTATCTTTTTATACTGAGTATGATACTGGACTACCATATAACCCACGGACAGCCCAGGGATTGTGCCGATTTTAAATCTGTTCAGGCAAAAGCCGATGTCCGTATAAAACCTAGTCATTGGCAGCAATTAGAACCCATTAGAACACCCGAAGTCCGTACTATCCGGGTTTTGCCCTAATATTTAATTCTAATAGATGGGGGGAGAATTACGGACATCATCCGTTAAGTGGTGCTTAAATGAATCAAAAATAGGACTTTTTAAAGTAATGTAACGGCTTTTAATTTTTTAAGGATTATTTCTAAACATTGATTACAAAGCCTCTACTTCCCCGTATCCCGTGATAGGCTTACGGGTGTAAGGCTGATCCAATCATTAATGCACCATTCGGGGGGTAACGTTATGATACCAACTTATATTCTAGCTCTTTTGTTTGTACTTATGGCAACTTGGATTTTTTATCAAACCTCCGAAGATGTTTATATGGTTCTTGCTGCCGGAATTACGATCGTTTGTTTTGTGATCGGTTATGCCCATGCCCATTGGGTGGCTCAGGTTTCCATTGCCCTAAGTCTGTTTGTGCTCGATCGTTTTCTTCGGATACGGGCTACCCCTTGAGTTTGTTTTGCCTGAACAGTGGAGACAGAACGATCGTTTAGGAAAGGTCAATGCAAACCTGATTCTCTCAATACTCAATACTTATCAACAATAGAGTGTGGTTCAAAGGATTTGACGAACTACACTCTTTGTTTTTTGAGGTTGTTTTTTGAGGTGTGACAAAAGTGGGATGCTCCCCTCTCGGCACAGGGGCTAGCTGGGAACGGCTATTACCATACCTTCGTCCGGTTTACCAGCGACTGGACAGCCGCCAGACCTTAGACTTACGCCGTGTGGTTGCTATCTTTCTATCAATTATGCCAGACTTTGAAAGCGTATCGGTTGCTAAACTCATCTAGACCTATCTAGACCCCGATCGTCCGCTCTCTGGGAGCATTTAACCCCAACTTAACCCTAATTTGTCCTGATCTTTTGAATCGTGATGTGAGGCAGCGTTCCCATGACTACGACCTTAACTCCCCCCCCAACGATCGCTACGCCAGTGGTTCCTGCAACCCCTGGGGAGGAATTAAAAAGCCATCGCACCCCCTACCAACCCCGGAACTCTCGTCGCATTCTCTGTGTATTTCCCAAGTACAGCCGTTCGTTCGGAACCTTTCACCATGCCTATCCCCTCATGGGCCGGGTGAAGGCCTTTATGCCCCCCCAGGGGATTTTGGTGGTGGCGGCCTATCTGCCGGAGTCTTGGGAAGTGCGGTTTATTGATGAAAATAAACAGACGGTGAAAGGGAGCGACTTCCAGTGGGCAGATGCGGTGATTGTGAGTGGAATGCACATTCAGCGGCCCCGCATTAACGCCATCAATGAGCAAGCCCACCGCTACGGCAAAGTAACGATCGTGGGGGGGCCGTCCGTGTCCGGTTGCCCGGAGTATTACCCGGATTTTGATATTTTGCACCTCGGAGAGTTAGGGGATGCCACGGATGCCATGATTGCCCACATTGACGAGAGTGTGGAGCGTCCCCCTGAGCAGATTCGGTTTGAAACTAAAGAACGCTTACCCCTGGATGAGTTTCCCATTCCGGCTTACAACCTTGTTAATTTACGTCAATATTTTCTGGGCAATATCCAATTTTCTAGCGGCTGTCCCTACCGTTGCGAATTTTGTGATATTCCCGAACTCTATGGTCAAAATCCTCGCCTCAAAAGTCCCGCCCAAATTCTCAAAGAACTAGATACCATGCTAGCGGAAGGCAATCCGGGGGCGGTGTATTTTGTGGATGATAACTTTGTGGGCAATCGTCGGGCCGTCATGGATCTGTTGCCCCATTTAATTGAATGGCAAAAAGCCAATGGCTATCCCGTACAGTTTGCCTGTGAAGCGACCTTGAATATGGCGCAAAGTCCTAAGTTATTAGAACTGATGCGAGAGGCTTATTTCTGTACCGTCTTCTGTGGCATTGAAACCCCGGATCCTGCTGCCCTCAAAGCCATTTCCAAGGATCAGAATCTAAGCATTCCCATTTTAGAAGCCATTAAAATCCTCAACAGCTACGGCATGGAAGTGGTCTCTGGAATCATCATTGGTTTTGACACCGACACCCCAGAAACAGCAGATCACATTCTCGACTTTATCCGCACTTCTCAAATCCCCATGCTGACCATTAACCTGCTCTATGCCCTACCCAAAACTCCCCTCTGGCGGCGCTTAGAAGCAGAAGATCGGCTGATTTTTGAAGAAGGACGGGAATCCAATATTAAATTCTTAATGCCCTACGAAGAGGTTTTAGGCATTTGGAAACGGTGCATTACGGAAGCCTACGATCCAGCATTCCTATACGATCGTTTTCGGTATCAATGTGAGCATACCTTCCCCAACCGAATTTCGGTGCCGAATAGTCCCGCACGGGTTTCCAAAGAGAACATTCTCCAAGGCTTACGGATCATGAAAAACCTGCTGCTCCATGTGGGGATTTTCAGCCACTACCGTAAAATCTTCTGGGACTTTGCCTGGCCCTTAATTAAAGCGGGACGGATTCAAAGTCTGATTCATGCCAGTTTAGTTTCCCATCACCTGATTCAATTCACACGGGAATGCGCTCAGGAGATTGAATCTGCGTCGTTCTATTCTCAAAAGCTGAAGAGTAAGTAGGGAATAGGGAATGGGGAATTGATAATTGATAATTGATAATTGATAATTATCTTTACTCAAGAACCGTAGGGGCAATCACTTTGTGGTTGTCCTAATCCCTAACTCCCTAAGGATCGTGAATTAAATAAACCGGAAAGTTCAGGATTAAACCACAGAGGCACAGAGGACACAGAGGAATTCCTTTGAGGCTTCGGTGCCTTGGTAGTGAAATTCCAGGTTATAAAGTCCGCATTCCTAACCCCCTACTCCCTATTCCCTACTCCCTATCCCCCATTCCCCTACTCCCTAACCCCTATTCCCTATTCCCTAACCCCTATTCCCCATTTCCTTAAACTCACTTCCTCCCCCGTCCCCCAAAACCTGTACCCTATTACCTGTACCCTGTAACCGAAGTAGAACGTTCTGTGCGAAAAATCGTTATTGCTGGCAACTGGAAAATGTTCAAAACCCAGGCGGAATCCTTGGATTTTCTGAAGGACTTCTTGCCTGGCTTGGTGGAGACTGCGGAAGAACGGGAAGTTGTATTGTGTGTTCCCTTTACGGCTCTCTCGGCGGTGTCCCGCAATTTACATGGAACCCGGATTCGCTTGGGAGCCCAAAATGTCCATTGGGAAACGAGCGGCGCTTATACCGGAGAAATCGCCCCAGATATGCTGCTGGAGTTGGGGGTGCGCTATGTCATTATTGGCCACAGTGAGCGCCGTCAGTTTTTTGGGGAAACGGATGAGACGGTTAATCTGCGGCTTAAGACGGCTCAACAGGCGGGCTTAGTCCCCATCCTCTGTGTGGGGGAAACTAAGCAGGAACGGGATTTGGGCAAAACGGAATCCGTGATTATTAAGCAATTAGAATTGGATTTGCTGGATGTGGATCAGCAGAATTTGGTGATTGCCTACGAACCCATCTGGGCCATTGGCACGGGGGATACCTGTGAGGCTGGGGAGGCTAACCGCGTCATTGGGCTGATTCGCAGTAGATTGAGGAATGCCAATGTCACCATTCAGTATGGCGGCTCGGTCAAACCCAATAATATTGATGAAATTATGGCACAGCCGGAAATTGATGGAGCGTTGGTCGGTGGGGCGAGTTTGGATGCGGTGGGATTTGCCCGCATTGTCAATTACCAGTAACCAGCGGCAACCCTCAGCAAATCAAGGGCTCAGGGCTACTAAAATTAAAGGGCTACTAAGGACAGTTCAGGATTAGCTTAAGGATTAGCTTGAGTGCGCCATTTCTCCCCCCATCCAAAACGATCGCTCCTGTGGAGTACCTTAGGGCTTTGGTGTAGCACGATCGTCAGTCTGGGCTTTGTCCTTGCCGAAGGTGTGTCTACCAGTGCCCAGCCTACCATTGGCCAACCTACCAGTGCCCAACCGGCTGGGCCAGAATCCTCTTCCGTTGGGGAAGCTGGCATCAATGCCCTGATTCTTCACCAGGCCCCCTATAATCTCACGGGCTATAAAATTGGCATTGGTCAAGTGGAAATTGGCCGTCCAGGCCTGATCGGGCTGGATAAAGTTGGCCTACGCAACCGTGCCATGACTCCAACCCAGGTGTTTGATCAGGATCAACCGGCCAAGTCCAATGAACAGGTGGAGGAACACTCCCATAATGTGGCGGCGATTATGATTAGCCGGGATAAGGCCCTGCCAGGGGTGGCTCCCCGTGCCAAGCTCTATTCCAGTGCCATCAGCCTGCTGGAGCGGAGTGGACAGCCGGAAGAGTGTCGGGCGGCCAATCACATTGCCCTGCAAAATGGGGGAGAAGTCCGGGCTATTAACTTTAGTTTTGGGGAATCCCTGCGCCAAGATCCGCGCCCCAATGCTCAGTTGGATGGTCAGGCTTTGTTAACCCTCTGTGTGGATTGGTCTGCACGGGTTCACGATGTCACCTATGTGATTGCGGGGAACCAAGGGGATGGCGGCATTCCCATCCCTACGGATAACTTTAATGGCTTGAATGTGGCTTTTAGCCGCCGGGAAGAGGGCATTTTTCGCAAGGTGGATTTTGCCAATCTGGGCAATGAGTTAGCGGGTATTGCCAATAGTCGGGTGGGACGGGAGCGCAATCTTTCTAATCGGCGATCGATTTCTCTGGTCGCTCCCGGAAGCCAATTAGAACTGCTCAATCCCGATGGCACCACCTCCATCGCCAGTGGTACGAGTTTTGCGACTCCCCACGTTACCGCCACCATTGCCCTGTTGCAAGACTATGCAGAGCGACGACTCCGAGCCGCCCGCACCACCCCGGATCCCCACTGGAGTTTTGACAGTCGCCGTCACGAAGTCATGAAAGTGGTCTTAATGAATGGGGCGGATAAAATTGCTGATGGGGGGGATGGGCAAGCATTAGGCATGAGCAGAACGATCGTCAACCAGCGGGAGGAAACCTGGTTAGAATCGCAAGCCTATGTCAACCCGCTTCAGCCCCTCGATTTACAAATGGGCGCAGGCCAGG
>DALYGI010000042.1:0-16880 GCA_031971595.1 Prochlorotrichaceae cyanobacterium CTOTU29312 | reverse complement strand
GGCCATGACACGGGCCGTCCTCAAATTTGCCCCCCTCCCCTCCGAAAGCTTGATTGATGGCAATAAAACCATTCCCCGGCTCGATCTACCCCAAAAAACGATCGTCGGTGGCGATAACACCTGCCCCGCCATCGCAGCAGCCAGCGTCCTAGCCAAAGTATGGCGAGATCAATTAATGGATCGCCTAGCCTTGACCTATCCAGGCTACGGCATCGAACAGCATAAAGGCTATGGAACCGCCCAACACCGCTCAGCCCTAAAAACCTTAGGCCATTCCCCCCTCCATCGGCGATCATTTCGGGGAGTGGAGTAGGGGAGTAGGGGAGTTTTGAATTTTGAATTTTGAGTGTTGAGTGTTGAGTTAGGCGTTTTTTCTGAGGTAGGTTTGGTTTCTAGGTTTTTCTGACCATATTTCAAAACTCAAAACTAAAGGAACCGGCTGTTCAACTCAAAATTCAAAATTCAAAATTCAAAACTAACCCCCTACCCCCTGCTCCCCCGCCATCATTTGCAAAATAAAAGGAACCCCCCCCGCCTGATGGTGCCGATTCGCCCAATCCTGTAACAACTGATCTAGTTCCGCCATGGCACTATCCAGGCAATCGGGCGCAATATCTAACTCCTCCAAAACCCGCAAAACTTTACTGGATGGACGTTCTGCCCATTCTCGCATCAGGTAAAAATAACGAGCCGTATCCTCCACCGTGGTATAGATCCGCTCCTCCTCGCCAGCGGGGGAATAGGTGGAGCGCATCAACACAAAGAACGGCGGCCCCCAAGCACTGTCGATCGTTGCAACGGTGCCAGAATAGATCAGCCGACGACGAATATGCTCCGCAAAAGACTCACTCAGAGGGGTGCGACGATCGTTCGGTAAATCTTCCTGGGAGCGGGCATGAAGAAACTCAATCAGTTCTAAAAACTGGAAAGTGGTGAGAATTTGGGCCGGAGGCAAGTCCGCAGGCAGATCCGCCTCGATCGCTTCCTTTTCTGAAAAGGTGAGATTACTACTGGCCAAGCGAGACTGGCCGGGCCGCAGCGGAAACCGCTCCATCCAGGCATGGGGTAATTGGATTAAATAACGAGGCTCCTGGGAACCCAACACCTTTAGCAACGACCCTTGGGTTAGGGCCTGCTCAATTTCCAAGACGATCGCCTTGACCCGCTTGGGTTCAATATGATGGAGGTGGCCCGTCATACGGAGATTTTAGCCCTGTTCCAGGTAGGTGGTATACACCGCACATTTAGCCGCCGTAGCCGCCGCATCTAAAAACGCACCGTGACGATGACCACTATCCCGCAGGGCACTAAAAGCCAAGTACACCAAAATCTGATCCAGAGGGCTTAAATCTAACTGTTTAATCCACTGTCGATCGTTAAACTGCGATATATCCGAGGCACAGGAAGAAAGGGAGATAGGGGACATAGATAGTAGCCTTACTGTTGGCAAAGGGATGACAGGTCTGGAACGGGAAGGGCAAGAAGAGGGCAACTAGAAGAAAGCCTCAAAAGGTAACTTTGCTGGGGAACATCCCACTTTGCTGCCCCTTATTGCCCCCGTATTTGCTGTAAATGGAAGTGATTAAAAAATGATCGAGGGTGGGGTTATTCCTTACGTCCACTGCCCCTTTGAATACCATCATCACAGGAAAAATACGGATAGAAGGGGAAGGCAGTCTGCGTCAATAGAAAGATAGTCATCAGAAATTCTCCAGAACTTATAGGCAAGTCAAAAGCTGACAAAGCCACAATGACAGAGCCTCAAAGCGATCGTCAAAGGGCGACTACCGTTCGGGAGGATTGCCTCTTTAGCCTTAAACCTGGGGAGAGTAGTAACCTGTAGTTGTTTTTATCCGTAGTGATCTCGACCTGTAATGATCTTTACCTGTAATGATCTCTACCTGTGCTGATCTCTACCTGTAATGATCTTTACCTGTAATGATCTCGACCTGTGATGATCTCTACCTGTAGTAATCTTTCTCTCTACTGATCTCTGCCCGTAGTCATGCTGCCCCTGGGAGAACCCATCCCTTGAGGGTTTCCCCCCTCAACATCCCCTCAACATCTAAAAAAAAATGCCTCAAAACCTCCCCAAATGCCTCAAAATATCCCAAACGGTTCTTGGCGTTCTAGACTGGGACAACGCCCCTTAAAAATTCGGTTAAGATTCTCCCGTTAATCCGGTGCAGTCTCGCGTTTCAGGGTAAATTTAAGGTGCTGGGATTTAACGGGGTTCACGGGTTTCGGGTATCATCGTCTTCCCGCAGTCTTGCCCATACCGCAACATGCTAGAGAGGAGAAATGGCAGCTTTGACCCATAGCTGGTGGCAAATTCAGATTCATTCCGAGTCAATCCTAGAAGATCTGATTTTCTGGCGCTTAAACGACTTTGGCTGCCGAGGCATGGTGTCGGAAGACAAGGGAACGGGGCTGACCATTACCACCTATATGCCCCAAGAGGCAGCCCAATCTTTAGATTTAGCGGCTTTGGCGATTTTGCTGCGTCAAGATGCCCTCTGCTGCGAAGAAAAAGCCCCTCAGATGCAGTGGAAAATCATCGATGAAGAGGACTGGGCCAGTTCCTGGAAATCCCATTGGCACCCTCAGCCCATTGGCGATCGTCTTCTCATTTGCCCCGTTTGGGAAACCCCCGATCCCCAGAGCGATCGACTGGTGATTAAACTCGATCCAGGGTCTGCCTTTGGTACCGGGGATCATCCCACCACCCAACTGTGCTTAGAAGCCTTAGAAATGCGGTTTTCTGACAATGACTCTGAACCCTTAATTGCGGATGTGGGCTGTGGATCGGGAATTTTATCCATTGCAGCGGTCAAACTAGGGGCTAAACAGGTGTATGCGGTGGATGTGGATCCCTTAGCGGTGCAGGCAACCCGCAGTAACCGGGACTTAAACAGCATCAGTAAACAGGATTTAGTGGTGGGTTTGGGTAGTATCGAACAACTGGAAGCCTTGTCTAAACGATCGGTCTTTTTTGATGGCATTGTCTGCAATATTTTGGCCGAAGTGATTATTGATCTGGTTCCCACCCTCACCGCCATCAGCAAGCCCACGGCCTGGGGAATCTTAAGTGGCATTTTGTTAGAGCAGGCCAAGCCCATTGCCGACACCCTAGAGCATCATGGCTGGCTGGTTTCCACCCTGTGGCGGCGCAAAGATTGGTGTTGTTTTAATATTCGGCGGGTCGATGACACGTTCTAATTTAATGCCTAATTTAATGCTTAGCTGCTTAAGCGCAAACCTTAACCATGATTGCTGTTACCGTTAAACTATTTGCGATTTACCAAGAAACCCTAGGGCAAGATCACCTCAGCCTGACCTTACCCGCAGGCAGTACGGTGCTAGACCTCCTCGATCGTCTTTTGGCGGATTATCCAGACCTGTCCCCCTGGCGATCGGTCACCCGTTTTGGTATCAACCTAGAATTTGTCCCCCCAGACACCCCCCTGCGATCGGGGGATGAAATTGTATTCATTCCACCAGTCAGTGGGGGATAATGAACACCATTCATCCGTTATCGAGGAAATCTTTGATGAAACGTTTACAAACAGTGCTCACCACTCTACTCCTGGCCCTCTGTGCCAGTTTCCTAGTGGCCTGTAGTGCCCCCGTGGCCGAAGCTCCGGTGTATACCCCCGGTCAAATTGCCGAAGTTCAGCGCTATGAAGCAGCCGTCCTCACCAGTTACGATCGCTTTAACGAATTACCGGCCCTGTTGACCGCTAAAAATTGGACGAACCTCCGCAATATTATCCACGGGCCTCTGGGAGACTTGCGCCGGGAGATGGACAACATCAGTAGTGTGTTACTCACCTCCGACAAAGCCAAAGCCCAAAAGCTCACCAACTCTTTCTTCCAACATTTAGAGTCTTTGGACAATGCGGCCAAACTCCAAGAATTCGATCGGGCAAGCACCCTGTTGGGCCTAGCGGAGTCTGATTTTAATGCATTTTTAGATCTGCTCCCTGGCGCAGAAGATGCAGCCTAGGGTTTAGGAGGAGTAGGGAGTAGGGAGTAGGGAATAGGGAATAGGGAATAGGGATCTGGACTAACACGAGTCCGATCCCTTTTTTCTCTAAGGGTGCTTTTCAATCCTCACCATAACGATAAAGTCCCCTAAATTCAAATTCAAACTAGAGTTGGTCATGGTAATGCCCGTTGTGCTCCTAGATGATTATCTTAAAGCCCTTCAGAACAATTTAGAAAAAGGCAGTGAGCGTACCCATTATCCTGCCTTAAAAGCATTATTCGATCGTCCTGAGCATAACATTGAGGTTGTCATTGAGGAAAAGGGCAATAAAGCAGGCATCCCCGATTTTACCGTTAAACAGCGACTGTTGGTTGTGGGCTATGTGGAGGCCAAAGATGTTGGGGCAGATCTGGATCAGAGTGAGAAAACAGAGCAATTACAGCGCTATCTGGAATCTTTTACTAATTTTATACTGACCAATTATCTAGAGTTTCGTTGGTATGTCAATGGGCAACGCCGACTTAAGGAAATTCTAGCCGATCGTTCTGGAGATAAGTTGCAGCTTAAAACCGATCATAAGGTCAGTGTTTTATTAGATCAGTTTATTCACTATTCCGGTGAAATTATTAATAATCCTGAAGATCTAGCCCAACAGATGGCCCGATTAACAAAAGCCATTCGGTTAGCCACCGCCACGGCCCTAGAGCAAGAAGATCCAACAGGAGAACTGCATCAACTTCAGCAAGGGTTTCGTGAGGTATTGCTGCCGGATTTAAATGATACGAATTTTTCAGATATGTATGCTCAAACCATTTCCTATGGATTATTTGCCGCTAGGGTTGGCCATGCTCAACAGTCTGAAAATGAATCCTTTACGCGACGCACCGCAAGCACTTATATTCCCGCAACCAATCCATTTTTAAAACGCTTATTTAATACGATCGTTGAAACCGATGTGATCAGTCAAATTGATTGGGCCATCGATGATTTAGTTCAATTGCTATCCCAGTCTAATATGGGAAGTATTTTAGAAAATTTTGGACGGCGGACTCGCCAAGAAGATCCGATCGTTCATTTTTATGAAACATTTTTGGCTGCCTATGATGCGGCCTTACGAAAGAGCCGGGGGGTTTATTACACACCAGAGCCGGTTGTGTCCTTTATAGTGCGATCGATAGATTCCATTCTTAAAACTAGATTTGATTTTCCCCTGGGATTGGCGGATAATGCCCCAGATCCGGAAACCCAAAAATCCCGGTTACAGATTTTGGATCCCGCAACAGGAACAGGCACATTTTTATATGAAGTAGTCAAACAAATTTACCGTAACTTAGAAGCAGTTGGACTGGAAAACCAATGGAATAACTATGTAAGAGACAATTTACTCGATCGAATGTTTGGCTTTGAATTGTTAATGGCTCCCTATGCGATCGCTCACCTAAAACTGGGTCTAGAATTACAGGATTTAGGCTATCAATTTCAGGGTAAACAGCGCTTGAAAATTTATCTGACCAATACCCTAGATGAAGCGCTCAAAAAATCAGAAGTGTTATTTGGTCAATTTGTGGCACAGGAAGCCAATGAAGCCTCTAGCATTAAGCGAGATCTGCCCGTTATGGTGGTACTGGGAAATCCTCCCTATTCCTATGCCTCATCAAATACAGGGGATTGGATCCAAGGTTTAGTGAGAGACTACTATAAAGTTAACAGTCAGGATTTAGGGGAAAAGAACCCCAAAGGCTTGCAGGATGATTATGTCAAATTTATTCGTTTTGGCCAATGGCGAATCGATCGTACAGGTGCGGGAATTTTAGCCTTTATTACCAATCATGGCTATCTAGATAATCCCACCTTTAGAGGAATGCGTCAAAGTTTGATGAATTCTTTTACAGATATTTATATCTTGAATTTACACGGTAATGCTAAAAAGAAAGAAGTTTCTCCTGATGGTTCCCGCGATCAAAACATCTTTGATATTCAACAAGGAGTCAGTATCGGAATTTTTATCAAAGAGCCTGGGAAAGAGCCTGGAAAACAAGAACCTGCAAAAGTTCACCATGCAGAATTGTGGGGCGATCGTCGGACTAAATATCAACACTTAAACGAAAGTTCAGTGGATCAAATCAGTTGGCAAGTTAGTTGGCAAGTTTTTACACCCCATTCCCCCGCCTACTTATTTTTTCCACAAAATATAGATTTACTAGGAGAGTATAATTTAGGCTGGAAAATTACTGATATTATGCCACTCTACTCCGTTGGAGTTAAAACCCATCGAGATCGATTTTTAGTCGGATTTGATTTTCTTGAAATAAAAAATAGAATACAGGATTTTAGAAATTTAAACATCTCAGATCAAGAAATATTGTTTCGATACAAACTGAATTCGATCGACACTTGGAACTTAAGAGCAAAAAGAAATCATGTTGTTGCTGATGCTGAATGGATACAAAAAATCAACAAGTGCTTATATCGTCCGTTTGATTTTAGATTTTATTACTATGATCCTGATTTGGTTGAGCGTCCACGTATACAAGTGATGCAGCATATGCTGTCTGAAAATATTGGATTTATAACAACAAGACAGACAAAAGAAGCTTGGGATATTAAGGTCAGTAATTTATTAATTGACAATAAATCTTTAGCCGCTTATGATACAAATTCCCTTTTTCCTTTGTATAAATACCCTGAGTCTAGAAATTCACAAAGTACCTTATTTCTGGAAAAGACTCCGAATTTTTCTTCGGGTTTCATGGCGGCAATTCAAGAAAAATTGGGTTATCTGCCCACGCCAGAAACGATTTTTAACTACATTTATGCTGTTTTTCATAGCCCCACCTATCGCCAACGTTATGCGGAATTGCTGAAAGTTGATTTTCCCCGTGTGCCGTTAACCCGTAACGATCGTCTTTTCCAGGATTTAGCCGCAAAGGGTCAGGAATTGGTTGATTTGCACCTCATGACTTCTAAAAAGCTGAACCAGTTCATCACGACCATGGAAGGCGACGGGAATAATGAAGTGACGGAAGTGACCTATCGACCTTCAGAACAACGGATTTACATCAACAAAACTTGCTATTTTCAAGGTATTACGCCCGACCTCTGGACATTTCAAATTGGAGGGTACCAAGTTTTAGATAAATGGTTGAAAGATCGTAAAAAAGCAAAGCGAACCCTGTCTTTTGATGAAGTATTACACTATCAAAAAGTAGTGGTCGCCCTCAAAGAAACAATGCAAGTTATGCAAGACATTGATCAGCGGATTCCAGCCTTTCCCCTTGAATAAATCCCGTCACCCAAAAGAAAGACTTAACTCAAAACTCAAAACTCAACATTCAAAACTCAAAACTCCCCCCAAAACTCCCTTGCGTACAGACCTGCTCTCACTTTCACTAGAGGATCTCATCGATCTCAGTAATCGGGGATTAGTCAACCGATCGCTGAAGGAGGTGGAATCTGGAACCCTCACCGCAACGATCGTAGAAACGGAGGAGAGTGTGGAATTTCAGTGGTCGGATGGGGTGACCTGTGTTTTGCCGAGTCAGGCTCCGTTGAGTGCGGAGTGTTGTAGTTGTAATGCGACTCAGATTTGTCGTCACCTGTTGCGATCGATTTTGTACTACCAACGGGTAGAGGGGTTAGGGAATGGGGAATGGGGAATGGGGAATAGGGAAGAGGGAAGAGGGGATAGGGGACAGGGGACAGGGGATAGGGGACAGGGGACAGGGGATAGGGAAGAGGGAAGAGGGGACGATCGAGATCTTGCGGTTGCGATCGGTCAGGAGTGGGATCCGGGGGAGATTGGGGATGCGGTGTTGGAGTCTTACTTTAAGCCAACGGAGTGGAAGCGTTTACGGGAACAGTTCGCCCAAGGGCAAATTCTGGAACTCAGTCGCGGTGCTAAGCCTACTGCCTATTTCCATCAGTGGGGGGTGACTACGCGCTTTCAGGTGCCGGGGGATGTGCGCTATGTCTATTGCAGTTGTGGGGAGGCGGAGGAGAGGGTGTGTACCCATGTGCCTCTGGCGGTGTGGGGGTTTCGATCGTTGCGGCAAGAGTGTCCTGGACAATCTACGGGCCTGATTTCTACGGAAATTTTTGAACCGATCGCCCCCGATCTCCTGTCAGAACTGGAGGGGATTTTGGGGCAAGTGCTGAGTTTGGGCTTAACCCATTGGTCTACCCCTTTACTGGGGCGCATTAAACGGTGGGTCAAGACCTGTGAAACCGCAGGTTGGGTCTGGCTCAGTGAACTGTGGGGGGATTTGTTACAACAACACACCTACTACCAAGCCCAGGATGCCCAGTTTCAACCGTCCCTGGTGATGGAACTGCTGATGGAAGGGGAATGTCGCCTCCGGGCTATGCAAAATCCTGGGAGTCCGGTGCCTCAGTTGTGGATTCGGGGGTCTGCCCTCGATCGCCCTGCAACGATCGGCGCAACGACGCTGGTGGGGCTAGGCTGTGGGGTGCGGGTGGGTCAGGGAGCAGTGCAGTTACAGGTTTATGTGCAGGATCTCAAGTCTGGGCAGGTGTTGATTATTAACCATCCAGAAAAAGCGGAGGGATCGGGGCTGTCCTTTGCCCAGTTAGCCCTCAAGTCAGGTTTTAAGCGCTTTGCCCTGGCCCGCCTGGGCAGTCACCAACTGGTCATTAAAGGGGGAAAACGTCTTCCTAATCAGGAATTTCGTCCCGCCCGCAATACCCCCGCCAGCCTCAATCCCCAAACCTTTGCCTGGGAAAATAATCTGCGCCCGCCCCTACTGGTGGACGATTTTCAACTCTTACAGGAGCATTTAGCCCAATGTCCGCCTCCGGCCCTCCGTCCCCGCCGGTTGGGGGATCGGTTTCAGGTGATGACGATCGCTGGGGTGAGGGGGGCCGTCTTTTCCACGATCGAGCAATGTATTCTGGCCGACCTGATCGATCCCCAGGGCAACCGCATCAGCCTACGCCATCCCTACCACGATCGCGGGGCGGAAGGGGCAGAAATTTTACTGAATTTGCTTCAGAATGCTTCCCATCGATTTCGGTTTGTGTCCGGTCTGGTGAGCCAAGGGAGTCAGGGCCTAGAGATTCAACCCATTGCCTTGATTGTGGAAAATGCCCAGGGACAACGATCGATGCTGCAACCGTGGATTGAAACCCGCCAAACTTGGTTGGGACTGACGGGGTTAGAACTTTCGCCAACCGATCGGCTAGAGTCCGGTGAAACTTTTGGAACCGCTGAAGCCATCCCAGGCAGCACGTTTTCAGCCCAGTCTCCTAACCTGTCAGCCACCCCCCTAACCTCTTATTTGGAGGAGGTGAAAGCCCTGATCACCGATCTGCTGCTTTTGGGGCTAGAGTCTAGCGATCGTCACCTTTCGGCACAGCTACCCTATCTCTGTGAACGGGGACGATCCCTCGGTTTTCATCAACTGCTGGCCCCCTTAGAAACCCTTGCCGCTGAATTTAGTCGCAAAGCCAACGATCGCCATTGGCAAAGCGATCGAAGTGGGCAAGCGGTGCGGGAATTGCTGCTCTGGTTAAGCTTCGCTCCGGTAAAATCTAGTGCTGGTTCTGGTTAAAAAATCTAGTTCAAACTAGCCCCTATCCCCTGAGCCGCCAACCACCCCGTCGTCCAAGCACTTTGGAAATTAAAACCGCCGGTAAGGCCATCAATATCCAGAATTTCCCCAGCAAAATACAACCCCGGACAGCACCGACTGGCCATGGTTTTGAAGTCTACGGTTTTGAGATCAACCCCACCACAGGTCACAAATTCATCCTTAAATGCGCCCTTGCCCCGCACCGGATAAGAGTTCTGGGTTAAGGCCTGAATCATGCGCTGCATCTCGCTTTTAGACAAATCCGCCCAGCGTTTTTCCACCGGGATCTGCTGAGTCTCTAGGAGAAACTGCCAGAGTCGTTGGGGAAGTTGAAACGGACGATAATTGATCACCTGTTTCCGAGCTTCCTGGATCTTCATGGTGTCTAGGGCCGCTTTGACCTCTGCCCCGGTGTGGGGATGGCACCAATTCACCCACAATTCCCCCTCGTAGTGGCGATCGTGGAGGGCCCGCGCTCCCCAGGCGGACAACTTGAGAATCCCCGGCCCACTCATGCCCCAATGGGTAATTAACAGATCACCGCTTTGGCTTAACCGCTCTGTCCCCACCTGAAGGGTAAGCTGCACCCCGGCCACACTCACCCCCGCCAGATCCCGGATCCCCGTGTGGGCCGGAATTGTGAAGCTAAACAGGGAAGGTACCGGCTCCATAAGCCGATGGCCCAGGGCCGCAGCTAGGCGATAGCCCACCGGACTACTACCCGTCGCCAACAATACCCGATCGCCTTGAAAAGGGGTGCCATCCTTTGTTCTTACCTCAAACTGAGGGCTTTGATCCCCAAGCCGCTCTAAACTCGTCACGGGCGATCGTACTCGAAGCTTGACCCCCGCCGCCGTGGCCGATCGTTTCAGACACTCCACGATCGTTTCAGAATCATCACTCACGGGAAAGATCCGCCCATCCGCCTCCGTTTTGAGGGCCACCCCCCGTGCTGCAAACCAGGCCAGGGTATCCCTCGGCTGAAACCGACTAAAAGCGCCCCGCAGTGCCTTCTGCCCCCGTGGATAGGCCTGGACTAAGGCAGCAGGTTCAAAACAGGCATGGGTCACATTACAGCGTCCCCCCCCGGAAATACGCACCTTCGCCAACGGCTCCGCTCCCGCCTCCAATAGGATCACCTCAGCACCGGGCCGCAACTCCGCCAAGACGATCGCCCCAAAGAAGCCCGCAGCACCGCCCCCCACAATAATAATTTTCCCCATACCTTCGACGTTTCCTGTGCCTCCAAACCATACCGGTGAAGTTGTGCGGCGGCAGAGAACCTCGGACACCCACCGACAACCTCTGTACCGTCTACACCAATGCAGTGCTATGCCGCGCCAGTTGCTACGTCAACACGAATAACCAGGAGGAACAGCGCCCTTTGAATACTTTAGTCTGTAGCACTTTTGTATTCAAGGCATTATTTTCTCTATTCATGAAGCTTAGCAAACTAGACCAAATCTTAGGACTAGAAATACAGCGCCGTCGAGTAGAGCAGGGTTGGTCGCAGGAGTATCTGGCAGAAATCACAGGACTGCACAGAACCTATATCAGCCAGCTTGAACGGGGGTTAAAAAGCCCATCTGTTCGGGTTCTTAATCACATTACAAATGCTTTGGGCATCACAATGAGTGAATTTTTACAAGTTGTTGAGGAACTTTTGAGTGCTGACGGAAAACGAGATTGAGAGGTTGAGACAAGCAATCGTTGCTACAATTGCCTCTCCTCTTATTGGTTCAATAGAAGATTACACTTGGGAAGCAATTTTTCATTACGTTAAAAATATCTCTTTAGCTGATCCAGCACTCGGACGTAGCAAACTTCTTTATGATGCTGTTAACCCTTTGACTGCAACTGGGTGGTCACTTAAATCTCTGCAACTAAATAATCTGACAACTGTAAATACATTTCTATTTGTCATTCAAAGAGCAGATATTATCAAAAAATCTGTTCAACTTGGCTTTCCTGGATTAACAGAAACATCTTCACCCGGTGAATTAGGATCTGCTATTATTCAGCATTGGAATGAAAAAATTATATCGAGTCAAGTAGCACAGGGTGTTGTGCATAGTTATGAAGGTATACTTCTAAAAACGATTCGCGGTTCTGAGTACATCTATTGTGAATTTCCTCTTTCCCCACTTGATCCAAACGCTTTTACTTGGGCTTGGACAGTTGATCGAACTACTGGCAATTTAGGATCCGGATTACAAGGTAGTATTTCAGGACAACTTGAATTAGTTTGGTATAAAAATCAGAAACAACTTTTTAGGGCAAGAACTATTCCACCAGAAGCAATTCATATCAGAGTGGAGAGGACACGTCTTACACTTGATCGATATGTGCAAACAGTTATCTCAGCCCTACATGAGCAACTCAACTCATAATATCAGCTTCAATCTTAAAGAATTGTTGTAGCGATCGCCTTTCCTAAAAGAGGAGGAACAGATTCCCCAATTTGAGAAGCCATATCAGTGTAAGTTCCTAAAAAGTGGAAAGTGTCTGGATACGAATGTAACCTCGCAGCTTCACGAATTGTGATAGTTCGATTTTGGGTGGGATGAAAAAACCTACCAGACCCTGGATGAAAGACCCATCTTGTTATCGTTCTTGCAGGTTTATCCCAGTAAAGTCTTCCATATGCACCACTGTAGTGCTTTTTAGGGGCTAATTCAGGCGGCAAATCTCTAGCATCTTGTCCCTCCTTAAGAACTGTAACTCTCGCCATTTGAACAGGACTCAAAACACGAGCAATATGATTAACAATTTTTGTGCTCCCATGTCGCAGCATTGCTTGGTATGCAGTATGAGGAGAACAGGGATAAACTTTAGCATCATATTCCTGTCCTGCATCTAAAGGCGGTAAATCTCCAATAGCATCCTTGACGGTGAGAATCGAAGACATATCTGGTTTCAGAAGATCTAATTGGTTACAGGATTTTACATTTCTATAATCACCCCTAATATCGCCAAAATGGGTAGGTTCAGGCAATTGAGGCGTTTTGTCTAAACTAGCTAAGAAAAAAGCTCTCGATCTAGTCTGTGGCACACCATAATTTGCAGAATTGAGTGATTCAGAAATCACTTTGTAGCCTTGTTTCTCAAGTTGTTCAGTAATCTCATTCCTGACAACACCATCGTAAGCCTTCAAAATTTCAGGCACATTCTCCATCACAACATATAAAGGCTTGAATGCCTGTACAAATTCTAAGAATGTTCGATATAGCTGGTTACGGGAATCATCCAAATAGCGATAACCAGCAGGGATATTCCTTGAAAATCCTTGGCATGGAGGGCCACCTATTAGGGCTGTTAACTCTTCCTGTCGTAAGCCTAAAGTCTCTCGCAACTCAAAAGGATTGACCTTGCGAATATCTTGATTAACAACCTTAGTATTTGGGTAGTTGTGTCTATAAGTTACTAAAGCTTTAGGCTCTAGCTCAACAGCACACAAAGAGTCAAAACCTGCAAGGTAAAACCCTGTAGTTAGACCACCTGCGCCAGCAAATAAATCAATAAGCTTGTGTTTCATGTTTGAATACTATAGTATTCAGTAAGTGTTGTCAATCACCTAAGCTTCCGTAACTGACCCCCACAGAAGCGATCGGTAATCACCTTAAGAAACAGCATATTCAGTTAATTTTCGGCCTTCCAGGGACTTAAAGGCCAGAACAATATTTTCTTTGGGAATGTCTGCTGCTTCCAGTTCATAGGCAATGCCGTCCTCCGTTCCATCGTGCTGAATCCAGATTTTGCCGTTGATAATATCGAGGTGTAGGAAGGTTCCATAGATGCGATAGCCGTTTTGCCAGCCTACTTCAACTAAAAGATAGCGATCGTTTTCAGTATCCAGAATAAGTTCAAACTCAACTCCTTCTTCTTTGCCCATGAAGTCAATGTAATCTTGAAAGATTTTTTTGATGATGGCGCGGTAAAGTGTTTTTAGGGAATCCATTGGACGATCGCCTCCTTAGTGGGGTCAAAGGTGACTAAACGAATAATGCTATTTTGAAGCAAAATTTCTCCGGCTTCTTCCTCGAAGACGTTTTTGCGAATTTCCTCGGCAACAGCAAGGTACAGGGTTCGTTCCGGATCGTAACGTTGGAGAAGTTGCAAGTACAACATGAATTGCCCTAAGGCAACTTCTAGATCTTTCATGACGGAAGCTCCGATAAAGCTTTTAATCTCAACGGCAATTTTTTGAGTGTCTTTTTCGGCAGCAATTAACCGTTCAGCCCCTAGATCAATGAACAGCTTTTTCCCTCTCCTGAGCTTCAGGCGCAATGGATCGTGGGTGATCGTCCAGCCGTCTTTGATCAGGGCTGCTTTAACGGTGTCGTGGTAGATGTCTTTGGCAGGCATGTATGGCACTTTCCTATGATCGTATTTTGTATTTTATTGAGGGGATTCACCATGATAGGAATTCACCTCCACCAATATGTGGGAAAGCGAAGATAGAGACGGAACTCGATTCAGTAATCCTTTATAGTATTCTGGCGATCGGGGAGAAGAGGTAACTAAAGCGATCGTTGCGGCTAAATGATTTTGATTGATATACCAAATATGCAAGTCCGTAATCCGATTATTGGCCTCTGCCTCTAAGGTGGTCACAATTTCTAACTTGATGTTTTTCTCCACCGATCCATCTAACAGAATGGCACTGGTATCGGTTACCAAACCATAGGCCCATTTTGTAATAACCGCCGCACCCACAATTCCCATTAAAGCATCCATCCAAATCCAGCCTAAAAACTTGCCCGCAAATAGGGCAACAATGGCAAAAACCGAAGTCAGGGCATCCGCTAGAACGTGAAAATAAGCGGCACGGAGGTTATGATCCTGCCCGTGATCAGACCCATGGTCAGAATGATTATGGACTTGATGATTCTCGTGGTCGTGATGGTCGTGGCCATGATTAGAATGGTCATTCTGATGGTGACGATCGTGATCAGAATGCTCAGAATGTTGATGATGTTCGTGATGTTTATGGTCATTCTGATGGTGGCGATCGTGATGGTGACGATCGTGCCGGTGATCAGAGTGATGATGATCATGATCATCTAATAACCAAGCACTGATTAAATTAATCGCTAACCCCAGAAATGCCACACCGATCGCTTCATTAAATTGAATCGGATGGGGTTGTAAAAAACGTCCTAGAGACTCAAAAGCCATTAAAAACGCAATCACTGCCAAAGCCACCGCGCTGGCAAAACCACCCAACACACTCACCTTACCCGTGCCAAAGGTATAGCGAGGATTTGTAGCGTGTTTACGGGCATATTGATAGGCAAAAATCGTGATTGCAAAAGCAGCAACGTGGGTGGCCATGTGCCAACCATCTGCCAGCAATGCCATAGAACCAAAGAGACTGCCCGCAATAATTTCAGCCACCATCATCACGGCGGTAAAAACCATGACAATCTTGGTTCTGGCTTCCGCCCCACTGCGATCGTCCCCAAAATCATGGGAATGTTGCCATCGCTCAAGGGTCTCGATTTCAAGGGGCTCCAGTTCAAGGGACTGAATTTTAAGGGGCTGGCTGCTCAAGGGCTCAATATGCATGGGGTTTCGCTTTCTAAGAATCTCAACTCACAGGATTTAAAGGTCTTTAGCCAAGCGAATGCCGCTAAATTGCCAACGAGCATCCGGTGGAAAAAAGTTGCGGTAGGTCGCCCGTAAATGCCCCGGAGGCGTTGCACAGGATCCGCCGCGCAAAACCATTTGATTGCACATAAATTTACCGTTGTACTCCCCGATCGCCCCCGGAGCTACCCGAAAGCCAGGATAGGGCAGATAGGCGCTTTGAGTCCACTGCCACACCCCGCCATACACCTGCTGAAGCCCATCTCTCGGACTCCCGGAAGATAAGGGTTGGGGATGACAGACGGGAATCTGGGCATCCAGTGCCGGAAAGTTCTGATCCCCCAATTCCCCATCCCGGCAGACAGCCAGTTCCCATTCCGCCTCACTGGGCAACCGACACCCCGCCCAAGTGGCATAGGCATCCGCTTCAAAATAACTGACATGACACACCGGCTCCTCCAAACCCAAGGGCTTTAAGCCTTGCAACGTCATGATCCACCAGTCCCCCTTCCGATCGTGCCAGTACAGGGGTGCTTGCCATCCCTCCGTTTGAACCCGGTGCCACCCCTCAGATAGCCAATGGGCAGCAGTGCGATACCCCCCCGCCTGGATAAAGTTTAAATACTCACCACAGGTGACCAAACGATCGGCCAAGGCAAAGTCATGGAGATAAACCTGATGGCGTGGACTTTCGTTATCAAAGCTGAATTTCTGGGCTGGCTCATGTCCCACCTCGTATAGACCCGCGCCATAGGTTTGCCAGTGCAACGGCGGGCTTTCCTGGCTTAGATTCTCCACCGATGCCTTAACCGACTGGTAGATCGGAAACAGCGGATTCGTGCCAAAAATATGCTTAATATCCGTCAGCAAAAGCTCCTGATGTTGTTGCTCATGGTGTAATCCCAAGACGAGAATTTTGCTCTTGTCCCCCTCTTCAGGCTCCTGCAAAACCATCTCCAGAAACCTCGCCATTCCCTCATCCACATAGGCACGGTAAGCATAAATATCCGCCACCGTAGGCCGGGCCAACAGACCCCGTTGAGGGCGCGGATGACGATCGCCCACTGCCTCGTAATAGGAATTAAACAAATAGCCATACCGATCGTGAAAGGGACGATAGTTCGGCACAAAGGGCTGGAGGATAAAGGTCTCAAAAAACCAAGTGGTATGGGCCAAATGCCATTTCGGAGGACTCACATCCGGCATCGTTTGGATCACATAATCCTCCGTCTGCAACGGCTGACAGATCTGCTCACTCCATCGCCGCACAGCACGGTAACGATCGCGGTTCAGGGTCGGGGCAGCGGTCAGAGAAGGAGCGAGAGACAAGACCATACATCCTGTTAGGTAACATCGAGAGACTGTATCTTAACCCATCCCATAAAAAAACTCCCCTCAGCAGCAGCTTTAGGGAGTTCAACACAACTCAAGGTTGAGCTTAAGAATTTAGAGTCTAGCTTTTCGGATCCTGAGATCCCTAGAAAAGATCTCTAGAAAATTCCTAGATCCTTAGAGAGCGTTACCGCGAGGCAGGACTTCTTCAGGGAAGACAAAATGCTCGTGGGGTTGATCCGCAGGAGCCATCCAAGCCCGTAAACCTTCGTTGAGCAGAATGTTCTTGGTGTAGAAGGTTTCAAATTCAGGGTCTTCCGCAGCACGCAATTCCTGAGAAACGAAGTCATAAGCCCGCAGGTTCAGCGCTAAGCCAATAATCC
>DALYGI010000041.1:2360-17119 GCA_031971595.1 Prochlorotrichaceae cyanobacterium CTOTU29312 | reverse complement strand
GAAAGGTAGACAGATTACAGCTTACGGATGACCGACTTTGCTATTGATTGAAAATGTAGAAATTATGATCGGGTTCAAACTGTTACTTAAACTACTCGGCTATGGGATCGGTACCGTGGTGATGTACTGGGGGGTGCTGTTTGTGCTGCTGGTTCCCTGGCTGTTTGGGGTACTAGGGGTGATGTTGGGCAATGCTGTTTGGAATCGGATTACGGGTCGGGCGGAGGAATGGAAATGGTTCCTTAACGGGACGGAGGCGGTGATACAAAGGGTTCAGCGCCTTCAGTTTGAATGGGTCGGCTGGATTCCTGGCATTCTCATTCAGGTTTGGTATGCAGGCTATACTGCCCATCTAGTCCATACCTCCATCTCAGAAACTTCAGGACAGGGAGCGATCGTTTTTGAGGGGATAGGAATCCTGGGGATGCTTGCCGCTGCCGTACTGTTTTATGGGCTCTATCGCTTTGTGGTGGAGGTAAAACTCGATCCATGGATTTATCTGCTGGTGGGCAGCCTGGCTTTAATCAGCTATTTAATATTGCTGCAATATCCCCTAGTGGCGGAGAGATTGAGCGAAAGTTGGCAACAGGTTTTTACGGCTCTCCTTTCTGTCCTACTCTCTTGATCCACCCTTACCACAACCCATTGCGCTTACCGTTGGGCATTACCGTATTCCAAGAAATTTTAGCCAAAGCCAACTGATCATCATTCACTTTTGCCCCGGTCAGGTTGGCTCCCGACAGATTGGCCCCCCGCAGATTGGCGTTACTCATGTGGGCATAGCTGAGATCCGCCCCCCGCAAATCCGCCCCAATTAAGTCGGTGTAGTTCATATACGCCCGCACTAACTTCGCATCCCGCAGGGCAGCTTTACACAGGTTTGTCCGTCCCAAGTTTGTCTCGGAGAGATCCGCGTTGCAGAGATTAGCCCCCTCTAAACGGGTGCTGTGCAGATTAGCCCCCACCAGATTAAACCGCTGAAAGTCTTGATTACTTAAATCGTGGGAGGCAAAATCTAAATTTCCCTTGGCGTAGATTTGCTGGACTTGGGCGGGGGTTAGGCGTTTGGGGGGTTGAACCCGCTCCCCACCCCCCAATCGGGTTTTATCTTTGGCACTGTCACCCCCGCTAGTGGGGGTAGAAGGACGACGGGGTTTTGCGGTGGAGGGGCCGGCAAAAACCTGAGTGGTATCTCCAGGGGATCGGGTACGGCGGGCACGAATGGAGTCGGCCATACGGGCAGCGGAGGCATTACGGGAACCACCCGCTCCACTGGCTCCAGCGCCCCCTGCTCCTTGCCAACGGGGCAGACCTTTAGTTTGTCCGGTGGTTTTATCTGCCCCCCCTGGGGTGGGTTTAATCATGCTTTGGGCCAGGCTTTCTAGGTAGGGCTCCATGTCTAAGGCTTTGAGCACTTCGTTCGCCGTTTGATAGCGATGCTTGACGGACACTTCCAACATTTTCAGCATCACCTGGGCAAAGGAGTCTGAAACGTCCACCGTACTCAGCCAGTTCATCTCGCCGGTCGCAGGGTTGTAGTTTAAATCCTTCGGGGATTTGCCCGTGAGTAGGTAGATGCAGGTAACCCCAAGGGCGTAAATATCACTACTGTAAACGGGGCGCATGGCCATTTGCTCTGGAGGGGCATACCCCGGCGTGCCGATCGCGTAGGAGGTGAGGGCGGTCTGTTCCGATAAGCTAGCCACGTTCGGATTGACTTGATCTTTCACCGCTCCAAAGTCAATAAGCACTAATTTGCGATCTTGATTGCGCCGAATAATGTTGGCCGGTTTAATATCCCGGTGAATTACCTGCTGGCTATGGATATATTGAATGAGGGGTAAAATTTCGCTGAGAAATTGCCGTACTCCTGCTTCGGGGAACGGCCCGTTGTCTTTTACTTCCTGCTGTAAGGTTAAACCACTAATAAATTCTTGTACGAGATAGAACTCAATGCCCTGTTCAAAGTAATCCAACAGCGTTGGAATTTGGGGGTGACTACCAATTTTACCGAGGGTTTTGGCTTCACGACGAAATAAATCCCGGGCCATATCTAGGACAGAGGGCGCGGTGGCATTGGGTCTCAACTGCTTAATCACACACTGCGGACAGCCGGGAAGGACTGTATTTTTGGCAATAAAAGTTGCACCAAAACCACCTTGGCCAAGGGTTTGGATCACCTCATACTTGTCTTGAAGGAGCAACTTCCTGCCGCAGGCCTGACAAAGGTTGGTGTTAACTAAGTTTTCGGGATTCGGACAAGCCGGGTTGACACAATAAGACATGCCACTATTCACTCGGCAAAGGGAAAGGAGATCTCGGTTAAAACAAGGATGCTCAAGATCAAAACTTAAGCGCTTGTCAAAATGGGAAACTTCCTAAGACAGGGTAAACACTCTCATAGGATACACCAAGAATCGCAAGTCGGGGAGGAAAGATTCAGCAATTGAGCAATTCGCCCCGGAAGAGGAAGTGACCGAGGGATCGTTTAAGACTTTAAGACTGGCTGACGATGACGTTATCGCCGTCAATGCGGGCCTGATAGGCAATGAGGTTGCTGGTGGGGGGCTTGGCTACTACGGTGCCATCGGGGGCAAATTTTCCGCTGTGGCAGGGGCAAACAAATTGGGCGGCATCACTCTCCCAGGTCACTTCGCACTGGTTGTGGGGACAGGTGGCGTTGAGGGCGTGTAGGGTGTCGGGTGCTTGGGGATCGCGGATGACGAGGACGGTGGCCTCTACAAAGTCGGGTTTGCCGGAGAGAAAGCCGTTTGCATCTAGGTCGGCAACGGTACCGATGGTATAGCCCTGGCTTCCGCCCGCTGCGCTGCTGACCTCCTGGGGCGGACTGGGAACGTCTAGGGGGGTGGTTGTGGCTTCGGTGCTACTCTCCGCCTGACAACTGGCGATCGTTGCGGGGCCGGTGGTGACTAAAAAGCCTAAGCCTATCCAGGTTAAAAATTGACGACGTTCCATGGGATTCCTCTTGATAACTTAAATAAAGCTCGTTGCTCGTTGAACCCTAGGAGGACTTGAGGGAAGGGTTTTTCCAGTCCCCATAGGCAGCATATACGCCTTGAACATTGTACCAATTTAAGAAAATTCGGGCGATTTCTAGGGCCAGTTGCGATCGTTGTCGATCGATTAGCCACTGTAACAGGGGCGCAAGGGTTCTTTCATTGAGTTGACCGCCGAGGGATAAAACGCCCCAGAGAATCCGATGAAAGAGGGTCATTTGAATCATTAAACGCACCTTCCAGGTGGGGTGTTTCTGATAAAATAAAACCCCCATCCGTCCCCGTTGAATTTCCTTGTCAATGAGGTTCGGAACATCTGCTAAAGAAAAGGGAGGATGCCAGTGATACCCCACCGCTTGGGGACATTTGAGAAGGGTCAGTTGTTCTTTTTGAAGACGAACTCCCAATTCTAAGTCTTCCCAGCCATAGAGTTGAAACTGGGTGTCAAATAAGCCAACTTTTTCTAACCAAGTGCGGGCAATGGCCACATTTCCCGTGGCAAAATAGGCGGCGGAAAAATCAGTGATTTTATAGGGCTCTTGGGTCGGATTTTCAAAATTACAGGTGTTAATGACTGCCCCATAGGTAAAAAAACGCTGGTGCTGGTGACGATCGTAAGCGGTTTGGAGGGTACTGGCATGACATTGTAAAAATGTTTCCGTCACCACTAAATCACTATCAATAAAAACGATCGTATCCCCTTGGGCTACTTCTACTCCCAAATTTCGAGCCGCAGCGGGGCCGCAGTGGGTCTGTTCCCACAATTTCAGATGGGGGTAACTGGGGTTATCCTTGAGCCAATCCACCGTACCATCTGTGGAGCCATCATCCACCACCACCACCTCATAATTTTGCAGTGGATGTCCAGGATCAAAGCGTTGATGTTCGAGGGCATTTAAACATTTTTCTAAAATGGGTTTGCGATTATAGGTCGGAATAACAACGCTCATAAACATAAATCAAAATTACCCTTACTTCAATGAGATTGAATAATGAGGTTGAATAGATGAGGTTAAGCAATTAGTTAGGGGTAAAAAATCGATACTTGCTCCCTTCTAAATAAGACTCAACGTTATCAACTGCTATCCAGAATCGTTGAAGTTTTTCAGCAACGGCTCCGGTAGTATTCGATCCCGCAAATGGATCTAGCACCATATCCCCCTCTTCTGTCAGTAGTTTGATTCCTAAACCCTAAAATTAGGGGCCAGCTTGCCCAACCTTAGGGGTTTGCAAAGGTATTAATCTCACCATTCCCAATATATTGCCCTGGGGCTAAATTAGGGGCGGGTTGTCCTGGAGCCTGAATCGGGGGAGCTAGGGGATCGGTAAAACTCCGATCGAGGCTGTAGGGGGATGGACTGAGAGCATGGCTTGAAAAGTTATTCGTAGAAAAGTTATTCGTAGAAAAGTTATGACCCGCAGAATGATTAGCGGATGAGGGAAGACCGAGATGGGCTGTGGGGCTGTTCAGTGCCGGAGAGCCGATTGGGGTTAAACCAGCGGGTACGGGGGGCAGGACTGAAGGGGCGGCAGGACTGAGGGGAACACTGGAAGAAGCACTAGGGGGCGTTAGGGGAGGATTTGTGCCGATCGTAGTAGGGCTGAGGGGTGGGGTGAGGTTTATGGGCGAAAGGTTGAGTGTTGAGAGGTTACTTTGGGGAAGTCCTAGGGTCTGGGGACTGCCAAAGAGTCGGGAGGCTGAGGAGAGTTGAGGGGTTGTTAGGGGGGCTTGGGTTTCAGGGGATGAGGGGTTCAGGATCGTAGGCTGGGCGGATCCATCGGTAACGGTGCTAAAAAAGTTCCGCAGTTGGGCGGGGCGCATCTCTAGGGTCGGGTCGGTAGCCGGTGTATTAGGCTCGGAGGGGGTAGAGTCGATCGTTTCCCCTGGGGCGATCGGGGGGGCGTTGAGGGTAAAACTCGGCAAATTAAGGGTCGTGTTGGACAGACCTTGGGGTAAGTCCTGTAACGTAGGCTCTTCCGATGGGGGCTCCGGTGGGGCTCCCTCTCTAGGGTCAAGATCCTTTAATAATGCGTCTAAATTATCAATGTCACTCCCTGTTACGGCTTGATCCGCTGTCAACTCTTGACTCGCCCGATCGCTGGCCACTCCGCCATTTTCAGGAGTTTCCGAGAAGTTAGCGATGGGATTGAGAACCCTATTGCCCAGGAAGAGAAGAGTCAGTAGGGCCGCACTACCGGGAATCCAAAACTGAGGCCGTTGGATCACTTGCAGTAAGCTAGGGGAGTGGGAATCTGACATGAAACACTCCAAAAGGAATTCAAAAGGAATTTAGGGGGGACTCATAGTTTAACAGCAATTTCAAGAAACTCTGGAACTTACGATCGTGGAAATCACCATGTGGGAAACCATTACGCAACATTTAGAGTCCGTTATCGGGCTTTCCTTGGGTACGCCCCAGATTCGCTCTACGGGCGGGGGCTGTATCAATCAAGGCTATCACCTGCAATTTGAGCATCAGGCCTATTTTGTCAAGCTTAACCGTGCTACCCAGGTGGAGATGTTTCAAGCGGAGGCCAAGGGTTTAGATGACATTGCCGCGACCCAAACCATTCGGGTTCCCCGTGCCCTCTGCTGGGGGAGTACGGGCAAAAGTGCCTATTTAGCCTTGGAATGGCTGGATTTGGGGGGCAATCACCTCAAGGGGTGGCAGGAAATGGGGCGGCAGTTGGCCCGCTTACACCGATCGTCCCAGAGCGTCCATGGTTTTGGTTGGTCACAAAATAATACGATCGGCTCTACCCCTCAACGGAATGACTGGGAGCAGGATTGGGTCACGTTCTGGAGCGATCGACGCATTGGCTACCAACTGCAACTGGGACAGCGGAATGGGGGGCATTTTCCCAAGGGGCAAGCCCTACTGGCGGCCATTCCTACCCTGTTGGCGGACTATCACCCTAAACCCTGTCTGGTGCATGGAGATTTATGGAGCGGCAATGCAGCCTTGACCCGCAGTGGTGAACCCGTGATTTTTGACCCCGCCCCCTACTACGGCGATCGGGAAGTGGATTTGGCCATGACGGAATTGTTTGGCACGTTTCCCAGTGCGTTTTACCAAGGCTATAACCTGGAATGGGAACTGGAACCGGGCTACAATCAGCGAAAGGAATTGTACAATCTTTACCACCTTCTCAATCACTTTAATTTATTTGGCGGTAGCTATGAGTCTTCTGCCAATGGGACGATCGATCGCTTACTCTAAAACATCACAAACCAAGAACCTCTAAAGATCTATGCTGAACTCCTGCAAATTCCTTCAAAAAAGCTTACTTGCCATTGCTTTAACGATCGTTCTGTGTCTGGGTAGTGTTTTCAACTTTGCCCCCACCGCGTGGGCCCATACCCTAGACACCAACTATGCCTTTGATTTGATGCAGTCTAATCTCAAATTTACCTCCACCTTCAGCACGGGGGAACCCCTGGAACAGGGTGTGGTGGAAATTTATGCTCCTGGCAATACGGAAAGCCCTTGGCAAACCCTAGAAACCGATGAATCTGGTAGTTTTTCCTTTGCACCGGATCTCCAGCAACCTGGGGAATGGACTATTAAAATTGGTCAAGGGGGCCATAGTGATCTCTGGACAATTCCTGTCAACGATACGGGAAATATTGAATTTGATCAGATTAGCCAAGCCACTCCTCAAGATGTGCATTACGCCGATCTAAACTCCGGTTGGGCGGGACTGTTGGGCGCAATCTTTGGGGCTCTGGTTTACTACGGCTATAAACTTTCGCGCTCTGCTGAACAGGGGTAATGCGTTCCCTTCAAAACTTAAAACTTAAGCCAATCACCAACTTCAAACCATCAATTTCAAACGATAAATCGCAAGCTATCAATTTCAAACGATAAATCGCAAGCGATGAATTTTAAGTCATCAATTTCAAGCCATGAATTTAACCGTTGAGTTTCGTCTGTATACCCGCCTCTATAAAGGCATTTTAGAAAATCGTTTGGGGCTGTGGACAAGCCGCACGGGGCTGATCGTCCGCCTAGAGGATCTGGACACGGGGCGCAAAGGCTACGGCGAAATTGCCCCCTTTCCAGGGTTTCGATCGGAAACCTACGATCAGGCCTTTGCCTTTGTAAATCGGCTCTGTTATCCCATTGGCAAACCCCATCCCCCTGTAATCACCGAGGAAACGATCGCCGGGATTCCTGAACACCTGACCGCCACTCGGTTCGGGCTTGGCTGCGCCCTGGCCCACCTTTCTGCCCCAGAGGATTCATCCCCAGAGAATCTATTCCTAATGGCAGATCACCCCCAGGCGGCCCTCCTCCCTAGGGGATCCCAAGCCCTAGAAGCCTGGCCCGCTTACTGGGAAGCAGGGTATCGCACCTTTAAGTGGAAAATTGGTCTGATGGATCCCGACCGCGAGATCTCCCTGCTCGACAAACTTCTCAGCGCCCTACCCCCGGAAGCCAAGCTCCGCCTAGATGCCAATGGCAACTTGACCCTAGCCCAGGCTCAGGAGTGGTTAAACGCCTGTGATCCCCAGCGCATCGAGTTTTTAGAACAACCCCTCGATCCAGAGCAAAAAGAAGATCTGCTCCAGTTAGCCCAAGAATCCCCCATTCCCCTCGCCCTGGATGAATCCGTTTCCACCCTGGCGGATTTACAGGAATGGGCTCCCCAGTGGCCGGGGGTTTTCGTGCTGAAAGTGCCCCTGCTGGGCTTTGTGGATCAGACCCGATCGTTCCTGAGTGACCTCCGCGCCCAGGGCCAGCCCTTAGATTTAGTCTTTTCCTCCGTCCTAGAAACATCGATCGCTCGGAAAACCGCCTTAGCCCTAGCCCAGGAGTTCCATAATCCCAAACGGGCCATGGGCTTTGGGGTTCAAGCCTGGTTTGACCTAGAGGATGGCTTTGAAGATCCCAATCCCGATCGGATTTGGGAACACTTGAGTTAATTTCGATCGATCTTTCAAATCTAGTAAATCTAGGTTAGATCTAGGTATGATGGTATTATCTATTCCCCCATCCTAGACCGTACCGTTTAGATACTCCTTCCACTCCAGTTTGAGCCAGTCTGAACAACCTGGCCAGGTGCCATCATGGGCATTCACATCGGGCGCAACTTCAGGGAAACGATCGTTTTACTCCCACCACTATGAATCGGCTGTCACAAGATAAGGTAAATGTTCTCGTTGTTGAGGATTCGCAAGGAGTGCGGGCCTTTCAACTAGATCGGATTCTCTACAAGGTAGGGCGATCTGAACATGCTGATATTCAAATTTTAGGCAGTGAAGTCTCCCGCAACCATGCCACCTTGCTACGCATTCCCGCGGAACAGGGGGGGATTTGTGTACCGCTTAGTTGATGGCGATAGCCGTACCAAAAAGCGCAGTGCCAATGGAACCTTTGTAAACGGGGAGCGGATCACCAGCTATCAATTGCAGAATAATGACCAAATTGTTTGTGCGAAGGGAGTAGCAGCCAAGCTATTTTACGTGATTCCTGAAACGGCCAAACGGTTGCTAGCGTCCCCCTCACCGATCATGCAGGATATTGATCCGGCCCTCAGACTGGATGTAAAGGCCGCCCATGTTTCGTCCTTTTCCGCCACGGAAAATGTTTTCCAGACCTCACCCTTGGGCAACTCGAAAGAAAAGATCTATCCCCAAGCTTCACCCCTGAATCCAAAATTAACCTTGCCCCAACCAGCAAAATCCGTTATTAGCAATGCGGGGCAAGTGAATAAAGCGAGTAAAACGGGCAAGAAACTTCAGCATAGTCGCCTAGGACAATTTTTCCTGAGAACCTCGGCCCTAGGGGAAGAAGAACTGGAGGAATTACTTAAAGAGCAGGCGGGGTCTCAAAAGCGTTTAGGGGAATTGTTGGTGGAAAAAGGGATGATTTCTCAGGAGGAATTAGATAAAGCCCTAGAAAATCAACAAATTATGCTGGGTGAAGTGTTGTTGAAGCACAATTACATTTCCAAAGAGCAGTTGGAAAAAGCACTGAAACAGCAACGGCAAACCTTTCAACCCCTAGGGGAAATTTTAATTCATGAGGGTTGGGTTACTGACCAGGAAATGGAGCTAGCCCTGCGAGAGCAACATTGGCGGCGCAATGGGTTTTGGTTTTTAGATTAATTTTGGTTTTTAGATTAATCTTCATGGTGGGGACAAAATCCTTCCGGGCTGACTTTGAACCCCTGCAATGGGGAAGCCTGGTTCCAGCACCGTTGCCCTCGGTAGTGCCGACAGGTGCCGCAGTTCTCTAGGTTTAGGGCGGGGGTAGACGATCGTTCCCGTTGGGATAAGTCCTGATTCATGAGTTCTCGCCCACTCATGCCCCGCACAATCAGTTCATCCCCCTGCCAACGAAGTTGCAAAATGCCCGTATCTGCCAGACGGTACCACCGGGGATCCTGGGTGAGTGGTGCGGGAAAGGGGAGCCAGGCACCGGAGGCATCTTCCTGAAGCTCGGTTTCGTAACACAGATCTGGGGTGGTGGGCTGAAAAAAAGTTTCCCCCACTAAAAATTCTGTGGTTTGCCCTAGGGCTGGCAGATGGATTTTATAACGACTGCTGAGTTCCTCTAGGGCGGCCAGTTCCGCCAGGCGATCGAGTTCTGGCCCGATCAAAAAAACGTGCTGGGGTCGAATATTGTGAATCAGTTGGGTGGTGGCAATACCGTCACAGTGTTCAGGAAAAAAATAGGTTTGAATTTGTCCCTGACCCGATCGTAACCGCGCTTGGATCAAACTCCAGGGAACGATCGCTTGGGGGGGGAGCCACTGCTGCAAATTCGGCTCCATCCAGGGTTTAAGAGGAGAGACTTCCCCTTCCGTAGCCCTTGGGAACCAGACTTCCCATCCCCGCAGGGCGGGTAAAAACCGTGTCCAGTCCTGATCTTCCCGCACCAAGATCAAGGTGGGCTGGGGTTCAAAGGGCTGATCTTCGGTTTTAGCCTCCGTTGTAGCGCCCTCGGTTCTAGCATCGATTTCCTGGCCGGGACTCTCACCGGTTTGCTCCCGCAGACAATGCACCTGGGGGAAGCGATCGGTTTCCCAAAAGAGGGACTGCTGCCGGGCTAGGTTTTGGATGGCGGTGGGAAAGTGGGGCAGCAGGTGTTGATAGTGATCAAAACAGGGGGCAAAGGCCTCCGTAATATAAATGTGTCGTTGCTGCTCAAGAAAAGGGGGATGGGCTTTGAGAGAGAGCAAAAATTCCTGCCCCAACCCCCACCTGGGCAGGGGTAAAATCACCGATCGTCCCGCCTGAAAAGCCCGATCGATACCATTTAAAACCGTAATTTCATGCTGCCGTCGTCGCCCATAGCGGGCAGTACCCGCCGTTCCATCCACCATCAACACATCCGGGCGCAACCCCCGCAACTCCGACAGGGGCAACCCCTCCACAAACCGCTGGTGGGCCAGGGTACAATCCCCCGTATACAAAACCGTATAGGGCCGCAGGGCTTTCCCTGAAGAACTGGCCGGAGTATGGGTAATCAAGGCCATGGCAGCCCCCGGCAGATGGCCAGCGGGAAACAGTTCCAGGGTCAAATCCGATCGAATTTGCAGAGACGATCGCCAGTTTAAGGGGGACAGAGAGGGTAGGGGCGGTTCCGCCACCTCTGACGGTTGCAGGAGGGAAGCCGTCGCCACACTGCTATACACCGGCACCGTAGGATAATGCCGGACAAAGGAGCGCAGACCCTGGGTTTGGTGAACATGGGCATGGCTTAAAATCAGACCATGCAGGGGAACCCGCCCCTCCATCTGAGGGTTGACTAAAGCCTGTTGGAGGGCTTGGGGCAAGGTTTCCGGGGGTAAGCCACAATCCAAGAGAAACCGGTAAGGCCCAATCTGTAACAGAAAACAAACACCCGTCCCCTGTCCGTACAAACTGAGGGGCGTACAGGATAGGGGAAGATCGCTCATTCTAGAGGGTTAGGGTCTGGGAGTAGAGGAGGTTGGGGGAATTAATGGGCAGAGCCATTACCATGATAATTGTCGGAATCGTAAAAGCCATTGCGGGTGCCAAAAAAGAGGGTAGCCAGGCTAAAGAGAGCCGCAAACACCATCAGCACGAGGGTTAAGTTCATAGTTTTAATTCGCTTGAATTCGATCGCCACACTGTACCTTAGTCACTATACCCCACCCATCAGAAGACCGAGGCTGATTCCACAAAAGTTTTATGAACAGCAGTCACTAGTACGCTGAGGCACAGATTAGCTTACCATTAGAGGTGTAACCACTATACGCTAAATTTTCCTATGTCTAGGCTTGCACCTGCATCAAGCATTTTAATAAAACTATGGACAAACTGTTCAAATGGACTTCTGCCTAAGTATACTAGATCCCCGGTTTCTCTTGGTTTTATTCAGAGATTGTTGGACTACGTTGGAGAAGAAACCGGGGATCAAAACGATCGCTTTTAGTGCAATACCAACCAGACCAAGGTAAGGCATTAGTCGATTAGTAATAGCAGTCCAACTTCTGCCTCGGCGTACTAGAGCAACTTGAATCGATCGTCATCCCGATCTTGGCACTTAAGTTGCCCATGCCGTGTATGGTATTTTGGTAACTGCTTGCTCGAAAAAATTGCTCAGAAATCATGTTGGCATTGATTCATAATCAAGTTTTGGTAACAGCCCTTGTTGCGTGTTTTCTGGCGCAAGGTCTTAAGCTCGTGGTGGAAGTGATTCAACACCAGCGCTTTAATCTGCGGGTTTTGGTGGAAACGGGGGGAATGCCTAGTTCCCATTCGGCCCTGGTGGCGGCCTTGGCTACGAGCATTGGTTTGTCCATGGGCTGGGATAGTAATGAGTTTGCGGTGGCGACTATTTTTGCCATCATTGTGATGTATGACGCGGCGGGCATCCGTTGGGCGGCGGGGGAGCAGGCTAAAATCTTAAATCAGATCTTGGAGGATCCCCAACTAGAGACCATTAAAGATCGCCTAGAAGCCCCTTTAAAGGAATTGTTAGGCCATACTCGTTTGGAGGTGTTGGCGGGTTCCTGTTTGGGGGTGGCGGTTTCTTTTGTGGTGTTTGCGGCGCTTCAGGTTCGAGATTTGGCGGTCTGAGGTCTGGCGGTTTGTTTGAGATAAGGGTTTTGAATGAGGGTTTTGGGGTTGAGCTATGAATGACGATCGTCTCACGGAATCAAGGGCGGAGGAGGTGGATGCTCAACGGGTTCAATCCCTGTTTAATCGCATTGCTCCCAATTACGATCGGTTTAACGATCGCTTTAGTTTGGGGTTGCATCGGGTCTGGAAGTTGATGACGGTTAAATGGGTGGATCCTCAGCCGGGGGGCTGTTATTTAGATCTGTGTTGTGGCAGTGGGGATTTAGCCTTTTTACTAGCGGAGCGGGTGGGGTTAACCGGACAGGTGTATGGGGTAGATTTTGCCCAGGACTTATTAACGATCGCAGCCCAACGATCTCTAGATTCTGGGTTGGAGTCATCCCCCTACCGATCGATTATTTGGCAGGTGGGGGATGCTTTAAATTTAGAATTTCCCGATCGTTTTTTTGATGGCATTACCGTAGGCTACGGATTTCGCAATTGGGCTAACTTTAGTCAAGGCTTGGGAGAGCTAAAACGGGTCTTAAAACCAGGGGGGAAGGCAGCATTACTAGACTTTCATCGTCCCACCCAACCCTGGTTAGCCGCTTTTCAGCGTTGGTTTTTGCAGGAGCAGGTGGTGAGTCAGGCGGCGGATTTGGGGTTAGAATCGGAATATGCTTACATTCTGCCCAGTCTCGATCGCTTTCCCCAAGGGATGGAACAAATTCAACTCGCCAAACAAGCAGGCTTTAACAAAGCGATTCACTATCCCCTCGTGGGTGGGTTAATGGGGGTTTTAGTGGTGCAATGTTAAGCCAGATTTTTGACCCGGATTTTACTCACGCCATCCAACTTTATCTGCACCAATTTCTAGCGATCGGTTATTACTTTGTCCCGCCCATCGCCGGGGGAATTATTGGCTATTTTACCAACGACTTAGCCATTCAAATGCTCTTTCGTCCCTATCGAGCTTGGTATATTTTCGGTCGCCAAGTGCCCTTTACCCCTGGACTTATTCCCAGTAATCAGGATCGGCTCGCTCAACGGATTTCCGATGCCATTATGGGGTCATTGTTAACCCCGGATGAGTTGAGTCAACTGACTCGCAAATTATTAGAAACGGAACGAACCCAATCGGCTATTTTGTGGTTATTGCAATTAGCCCTCAATCAATTACGGGAAGGAAACGATCAGAAAACCTCTACCATTTTATCGAGTATTCTTCAGGATCTCTTTGGAGAATCCTTACCCCGCCTGATTCAGGTTTTAGCCAAACGCAATGACTTTTTAGAAACTCAATTTAATCAGATTTTCGATCGTATTTTAGTGGATTTTCGCCTCAACGATGATCAGGCTAGCCAAGCCGCAAGCTGGTTACTCAAGGTTATTTTCCCCCCCAATACCCTGCGCCAAGGTTTAGTGGATTTTCTCACCGATCGCAATATCCAAATTATTGACGATCGCCTGCGACAAAAGACCTCTGGCACCTACTGGTTTTTGGCTAATGTCCTAGGAACCCGCATGGCCTTAACCCGCTTAAGAAGCTATTGTTTAGACGAAAAAGAGGAAACCAACCGCCTGATCGCAGAATTAATTGAATCCCTAGGGATACGATTCTGGCTCAAAGAAGGCTTACAAAACTTCTCTTTACAAAACTTACCCGTTTCAACCGTTCGCCAACTCCGCACCACCTTTGGTAACAGCATCCGTGAATACTTAGTCGTCCGGGGAGAGCAGGTTTTATCCGAACTGAGCCGATCCATTGAATGGGAAAACCTCGCCAACATTATTATTAACCGGCTGCAACATTCCAACATCATGGAATCCTCCCTAGAAGTCGTCAGCCAGGAATTAGCCCTCATCCTCGATCGTTACCTGGAAAAAGACCTAGAAGCGATCGTTGGGCAAGTCATTTCCATCTTGAACTTAGAGCAGGTGATTATTCGTCGTGTCCAAGCCACCCCTCCCGAAAACCTAGAACAAGCCATTCAGGGCATCGTCAAAAGCGAACTCCAAGCGATCGTCAACCTGGGGGGGATTTTAGGACTATTGATCGGAGGATTACAGTCCGTTTTACTATTGTTTCGTTAGGGGGCCTCTGGAATGTGGGAAGATAGACCCATTGTTTTATAACCAGTTGTGATTATGGCCGTTATTCAATTTATTCGTGGGGTTGATGAAGAAGTCGTCCCCGATGTGCGCCTAACCCGATCGAAAGATGGAAGCACCGGACGGGCGATGTTTTACTTTGAACAGCCCAAAGCCTTAGGGGAAGATGTTCAGCAGGACATTATGGGGATGTACCTCATTGACGAAGAAGGGGAACTGGTCAGCCGGGACGTAAACGGCAAATTCGTCAACGGCAAACCCACCGCGATCGAGGCCGTGTACAACATGAAAAGCCAAGAAGAATGGGATCGCTTCATGCGCTTCATGAATCGCTACGCCGAGACCCATGGGCTGGGTTTTAGCAAGTCTTAGTTTTTTTAGGGAACAGGGTTTAGGGAACAGGGTTTAGGGAATAGGGAATAGGGAATAGGTTTTAGGGAACAGGGGACAGGTTTTAGGGCGTGGGCCACTATTCTTCAGATCCCCGATTTCTGGATATGGCATCCAGGGATTGGGCTTCGTTCTAGGAGAAACCAGGGAGCTTGGCACTTAAAACTCAAAACTCAAAACTCAAAACTGATAAAATCTACCCT
>DALYGI010000041.1:0-2260 GCA_031971595.1 Prochlorotrichaceae cyanobacterium CTOTU29312 | reverse complement strand
CCCTGTCCCCTATTCCCTGCCCCCTACCCTCCGCTATGACTCATCTTTATGTTAATTCCCAGTCGGGCTTGGATGATGCTGTAGGGACTCAAGATCATCCCATGAAAACCCTGTACCGGGCTTTAGAGCAGGCCCAGGCGGGGGCGATCGTTCATCTGGCTCCGGGTACCTATAGTGCGGCCACGGGGGAGGTCTTTCCCTTGCGGGTGGGCCAGGGGGTGCGCCTCATGGGGGATCCGGCTAGTCAGGGGGAAGCGGTTCGCCTTCAGGGCAGTGGTGCCCACCGGGGAACGATCGGGACGTTGCAGGTGACGGTGATCTTAGAGGCTGGGGCGGAGGTGCGAGGGGTAACGATCGAAAATCCTCAGCCTAATGGCACCGGGGTTTGGCTCGATAACCAACCGGGAACCCTGCGGGATTGTACGGTGCAAAAGTGTAGCCGGGAAGGGGTGCTGCTGACGGGTACTGCCAATGGTCGCATTGAACAAAATCGGTTTGTAAACAATGGCAATAGTGGTCTGACCCTGCTCCACCAAAGCCGGGCGGAGGTGCGGAATAATACCTTTGAGTCCATGCGCTGCGGCGTTGCCATTGGGGGGGAAAGTGCGCCGCTCCTCTGGGACAATCGTATTCAACGTAATGAGGTGGGCATTGCCATTACCAGCCAAGCCCGTCCAGTGCTGCGCCAAAATCGGGTTGAACAAAATACCCAGGATGGCATTGTGGTCAATGGTTCAGCCCTGCCCGATCTAGGGCAACCAGAGGATCCAGGGGGCAACATTCTCCGGCAAAATCAACGCTATGACCTCCATAATGCCACCGCCCAGCCCCTGCAATCCGTGGGCAACTGGGTCACCCCAGTTCAATTAAAAGGAACGATCGCCCTCCGTCGTCAGGAAAGTAGCCGCATTTCTAGCTGGGCCGCAGGGGATGAAGCCCCCTTGCCCGCACCCCCCGCCGTCATTCCCCCCAAGGTGCAACCCATCACGATCGCCCCCTTGCCAGACACCTTACCCTTCATCGACATTAATAAGCACTGGGCCGTCGCCTTCATTTTAGGTCTTCAGCAAAAAGGCATCATCAAAGGCTTTGCCGATAGCAGTTTCAAGCCCGATCACTCCCTCACCCGTGCCGAATATGCCGCCCTGTTAGCCCAAGCCTTTCACCTACCCCTACAGACCCCAGCCCGTTCCTACGCCGACGTGGAGCCTAGCTTCTGGGCCGCTACCGCCATCGAAAAAGTAACCCGCATGGGCTTTTTAGTGGGATTTCCCGATGGCAGCTTTCGCCCCCAGCAATACGTCAGCCGCCTTCAGGTGCTCGTCTCCTTAGTCTCCGGTCTAAAACTCCGCTCCGGCCCCGTAGAAAACCTCCTCCTCTACGACGATCGCGCCCAAATTCCCAGTTATGCCCTGCCCGCCATCTGTAGCGCCACCCAACAGGGCCTCGTGGTCAACTACCCCCAGCCCTCCCAACTCAACCCCCTCAAATTCACCACCCGTGGCGAAACAGCGGTGATGCTCTATCAAGCCCTAGTTTTACGGGGACAACTGCCCGCCATTCCCTCCCACTACCTGATCACCGTCGCCCCCGATCGTGCCCCCACCGTCGCCGTGCCCCTCAGCCCCGTGCAGGATCTTCAGCATCACCCCTCCGAGCCTTTTGTACGGGGATTAATGGAGCGAGGCATTATCCGAGGCTTTCCCGACGGCAGTTTTCAGCCTGATCGTCCCCTCACCCGTGCCGCCTACGCCGCCTTTGTGACCGAAGCCTTTGCCCCCCCAGCCCGCAAACCCGAACCCACCTTTACCGACATTCCCGACGACTTCTGGGCCAAAAAAGCGATCGTCCAAGCCATTCGGGGCGGTTTCCTAGCCGGTGGTGAAAAAATGGCCTTTCGACCCCAAGAGCCAGTTTTACGGTATCAAGTCTTACATTCCCTCGTCCAAGGCCTCAGAATTCGCAGCACCGACCTCGATCTCCTGCGATCCCTACCCGATCGGGAAGACATTCCCCCCGGAGCCCAAAAAACGATCGCCGCAGCCCTAGAAGCAGGACTCCTGCCCCGCTATACCCCAGGAACAGCCCTACGCCCCCTAGAGATAGCCACACGGGGAGAAGTTGCCACCATGATCTACCAAGGCTTAGTGTATCAACAACGCCTGCTTCCCCTCGCAGCCCCCTAGGGGTGAAGGTTGAATCTCCAGAACGATCGTTTTGATCCCTGGGCAGTCTCAGCCTTTTGTGACAATCCAGGCGT
>DALYGI010000040.1:0-17147 GCA_031971595.1 Prochlorotrichaceae cyanobacterium CTOTU29312 | reverse complement strand
CAAATAATTCAAGGGATTCGAGACGAATCACCCGTGAGCCTTTGGGAGTATCGAGGGGAAAGGGGGGAAAAATTGAAGCCTCAAAACTAAATCGCTGGGCAGCCGTATCGGACTTGCGAATCACCAAGGTTTCCCCCGGAGCGGGCAAAAGGGTGGGATGGGCTTGAATCCAGGCTTGCACCTCTCGCACCGTTTCACCGGGCAAGGCCTGGGCGGGTCTACTCACCCCTAAAACCGCTGAAATTGCCCCTAGGATCACGGTGGGAATTACCGTTGAGATTGCTCTAGGGATCCACAGTCCGATCGTTCCCCACCCCCATCCCTTCTCTAGTCCGGGCAGGGTTCGAGCTTGAATGTCCAGCATAGCTAACCTCCTCACAAGGGTGTTCAGGCTTAAGTTAGCGATAGACTACCGCATCTCTGTGCGATCTGCCCCCTACTTTCTGGAATAAGCTCAGAACGATCGCCCTGGGAGACTTAAACTGCTCTCTTTTCTCCCCGGTACGGATGAATTTATGGGAATTTACCCCCTTAACTATTGACAATCTAGGGGCTGATCCTCAATAATAAACAACTGCTGCACCAGCAGCGCCAGCGGAACTGGCGGAATTGGTAGACGCGCTAGATTCAGGTTCTAGTGGGAGTTATCCTGTGGGAGTTCAAGTCTCCCGTTCCGCATGATTGAGGCCTATAAAGAGGTATATAAATACGAGGACTTGCAAGATCTCGTTGTGAAGACATACCATGGCAACCTTTTTGGAGCAGTTAAGCTTTGATTCAACCCTCGGAGATTTGCCCCTTCACGGGATCTCTGTGCCCCTCGCAACCCCTGTCCGAGTGGTGGGGGAACTGTTGGATCGGGATTTGACCCTGCCGGGGGTTTTAATTGAAGATCACCGGAGCAATCTCAATTTTATTTCGCGCCAACGGTTTCGTGAACGTCTGAATGCTGCAACGGATCGGGAAATTTTCCTCGATCGTCCCCTGGTGACTTTGTTAGAAGGTAACTTTTTGACCGATCCCTCGGAGATAGTGGTGTTATCCCACCGGGAAACCATCCCTAGGGCAGTACAGAGGGGGTTAGAGCGATCGTTTGACCACTGTTATGATCCGATTATTGTGCTGTTAGAAGCAGACGGTTCTGAAACGGGAAATCAACCCGGCTTTCAACCCCGTTCCCTGTTAGATTTTCATACCCTCTTACGGGCTCAATCTTATCTGGTTAACCATTCTTCATTGTCCCCCCAGACCGTAGATCCGTTGGCAACGGTCATCACTCAATCTCCAGAAGTCGATCGTTTAAACCAACAAATTCTAGTCATTCAGACGCTTTTAGCAGAGAGCCGTCAAGATACTTTTCAAGCCACGTTTACCGGAATTCAGAACAGTTACCGAACCTCGGAGCACCTGGTAGAAGTGGGTAATGCCCTCCGTAATGAACTCAATACCCTCGGCAGCATTTCTAAAGCGATCGCTAAAATTAGTCGCCAAGTCCATCACCTGTCGGTCAAAGCATCCATTATTATCAGCCAATCTAGTACGGTTAATAGTCCTAATGATTCCCTGGCAGGCTTTAGCACCATTAACGAAGAAATGGGAAATTTAGTATCGCAAACCTTTGATGCGGGCAGACAAATTGAACAGGTTTCTGCGGAATTTCGGCAACGGATTGAAACCTTTATTCAGGTTGCCCAGGAAGGGCTGCGGGAGGCTCGTTCTGTGGGGACGCTGGCGGAGCAGGCGCAAAGGGTGCTGGATCGGCTGGAAGCAGCGGTGAATCATCCCCCGGAATAACCTATCCCCCGGAATAACCTATGTCCATCTGTGTTTTCGGTAGCCTCAACATGGATCTGGTGATCCATACCCCTCGCCTTCCCTTACCTGGCGAAACCTTAGCAGGAACCAATTTTCAGCAGGTTCCTGGGGGCAAAGGCGCAAATCAGGCGGTGGCGGCGGCCCGGTTAGGGGGAACGGTTTCCCTGATTGGCCGGGTAGGGAGCGATGCTTGGGGCCAAGCCCTGTTACAAACCCTCCAGAGCGATCGGGTAGACACTAGCGGCGTGATGGTAGACCCAGAGCAGCACACGGGTCTGGCGTTGATTACCGTGGCCGACCAAGGGGGAAATCAGATTGTTCTAGCGGCGGGTGCCAATGGGGTCAGGGATGTTCGCTGCCTGGATCACCTTCGATCGCTTTTACCTCAGATGGAAATCCTATTGCTGCAATTAGAAATTCCCCTGGAACTGGTGATGGAAGCGGCTCAGATGGCTCAGGATGCGGGGGTGACGGTGATCTTGGATCCGGCTCCGGTGCCCGTTGACTTTCCCCCTAGTCTGTATGGATTGGTGGATATTCTGACCCCCAATCGGGGAGAGGCTAGCCAATTGTTGGGAATGCCCATGGAGAGTATGACGGCGGCAAAGCAAGCGGTGCGAGAGTTCAAGGCGCGGGGGGTGAAGATTCCGCTCCTGACCCTGGCAGAGGAGGGGGTGGTGTGGTTCAGTGATCATGTGGATGACCCTCAACATAGCCCAGCGTTTCCCGTCCGAGCGATCGATACTACGGCGGCGGGGGATGGGTTTAATGGGGCTTTGGCGGTGGCGCTGCTCCAATCCCTGTCTCTGGATGAGGCGATTCGTTGGGGCATGGCGGCGGGCGCGTTGGCGGTGCAGCGATCGGGGGCACAGCCTTCTTTGGCGAGTCGGGGGGAGGTGGAGGCTTTTTTGGGAATAGGGAATAGGGAATAGGGAATAGGGAATGGGGAATTTGGGATTTGATTTGCACTTTTATGAAATTGGAATGGGTATGCAAATTCGTGTTTTACTGGGCAAGATGGGGCTGGTGGGGTGTTTAACGATCGTTTTGGTTATTGCCTGGACGTTGGTGCCCAATAGTCATTCTTTAATGGTGGTGTGGCCGGGGGTTTTGTTTTGGCAGGTGGGGGTGGTTTTACCTCTGCTTTGGCTCTGGATTTTAGGTTTTCAGGAATGGCGAAGTTCCCTGGCTCAATTTGCTCTGGGGGGAGGGTTAGACTGGCTGCTGGGGGCGGCGGTGGGGGTTATTCTCCTGAATCCGATCGCTAGTTCCTGTCGAGAGTTTTCCCTGTGGTATGGTATTGCAGCTTGTGGCGGAATTGGGGCGATTTATGCCCTCAATAGGATTTTTAAGACTCAATTACTGGGGGAATTTCTGTGGGAGTTGCAGGGATGGGTGGGGATTGCGTTTAGTCTGGAAAGTTTAGGGTTGTGGTGGTTCAATGTTTATCGACCAGAGCAGCAGCGGCTAGCAGATTTACAAGCTCAGTTTGGGGTTTCTCTCTCTTTTAATTTCAATCAATTAGAGTTACAAAATTGGTATCCTCTTGGACATCAAAACTATGTGGCGGGGTATTTGGTTTTAACCTTGCCCTTGCTGATGGGGTTATGGGCTAAGGCTTTTTTTGAACATAAGTTTTTTGAACATAAAAATAAGGCTAAAAAATGGCAGTGTTGGCTGTGGGGAATCGGGGTTATTGTCCAGCTTTTAGATTTGTATACCACCAGTTCGCGGGGGGGCTGGTTTGCGATTTTGGGAATTCTCTGTGGTGGTCTATTGCTGATGGCCCGTGTGTATCCCTTACGGGTGGTTCTGCCTGCCCTTGGTGGCGGAATAGCTATCATCCTAGGGGCGTTGTGGACAAACGATCGTCTCCGGCCTTTTGTGTTGGCTATTCTGCAAGGAAAGGTGGACAATAGCCAATTTACCTATCGATTAATTACCAATGCCATTGGCTGGGAGATGGGCATCCGTCACCCCTGGACTGGTTTAGGATTGGGTAGTATTCCCCTACTCTATCAGGCCTATCGTCCCCACTGGGCGGGTCAAGAAGCGGAACTTCACTATCAGTTACATAGCACCCCTGCCCAATTGTGGGCTGAGTTAGGTATGGGGGGCATCACGATCGCTTTGGGGTTGGTTGTTTTAATTCTGTTTCACTTCTGTCGTTGGATTCAGCACACTTCAAAATCTTCATCCTCTTCTGAACAAATAGAGTCTGCAACGATCGTTTCTGATCGGGTTTCCCCTGCTGATGGTACTCCTGGTTTCACGCTCACCCCTTCCCCTATTTTAGTCTGGAGTTCTGCCGCTTCCCTGTTGGGATATAGCCTCATGGCCCTAACGGATTATCAACTGGATACGATCGCTATTAGTGGGACGTTGATCCTCTGTTTAGTGCTGTTTTGGCGATCGGTTTTACCCGTTGAATCGAGTTTTTCAACCGCAACGATCGAGCCTCAACGCTTAGGGGTGAATCGTTTTCTGAGCTTGGCTAGTGTCGGCATCGGTTTAGCCCTTGTCCTTTGGCTTATTCCCGTCCATCGGGCTTGGGCCACTGCTCATAGGGGGTTTGAAGCGTTAGGAAACGATCGCCAAGATGAGTTTGTTAAAGCAGTTTCTAAAGCCCACAATTTAGCCCCTTGGGAGCCCTATTATGCCTGGCAATTGGGCTGGAACTTAGGGGAATGGAGTACCCAAGGAACGGATCCAGAGCAATCCGCAAAATTAAGACAGGAGGCTATTCAATGGTTTCAAACTGCAATCAATATTGCCCCAGCACAGGAATTTGGCCAGTCTAATATAGGCTGGCTTTTTTTACAGAATGGCCAACCCCAGGAAGCTCGCCTAGCCCTGGAAAAAGCGGTGGAATTAGTACCCGCCAAGGAAGGACTTTGGTTTGCCCTCGGTCTCAGTGAATTATTAGAAAATCAACCGGAAAAAGCGATCGATCGTTTTGCGAGGGAACTCTTACGCCATCCCCTCACTCTTGCTAATCCCCTCTGGCAGACCGATCTGCTCAATCCAATTCAAGCTCAGGTTTTCGATCGTTTAGATCAAGTCTGTACCACTGGACTCCAAAATTTCTCTAGTCCAACGGATCAGGAATTATTAGCCTATCTTCATCAAGTTCGGGGAGTGTTACGCTGGTGGAGAGGTGATTTTTTAGGGGCAGAAATGGATTGGCAAAGTACGTCTTTTTCCCTCGGTTTAACTCTTTTGAATGTGGAAAAATTTCCCCTCGAAAATCTAACTGATAGTCCCATAAAATTCCTGCTCCAGACCTGGCAGAATACCGATACCTCCGAAACCTCTTTAACCCAAGCCTGGCAGACCAATGTGGCACAAACCCAAGGCTTACCCACCTTATCCTTAGAAACGGTGCTACAGAGTCTTAGGGAAGCTAAAGCCCAAAATCGATCGTTGAGGGACTGGTTAGGGGATCTGCGCCACTATCAATCCTACCGCCCCGATCGTTTAGGGTTTGGGGTTTTAAGTCGCCATCTGGGAGGGGCGATTCCCACAGATTACGGCTTACGGTACGAAAACCTTCTGATTCGTGATTTTCTGTCAGACCTATTTCCAGAACGATCGTACTTTCCAGAGTTAGATCTGAGAATAGATCAGCTTCTCGATTAATTTCTTATTTCTTATATCTCAGGAGATCTGGACTAGGCAGCGGCGATCGTTACTGACTGGGACTGGAAGTGAGGATGCCCGATCGCTTTTAGGATTTGATGCAGGTCAAGATTACTACAGACCGATCGGATTGTGCCATTGGGTTCTAGTTGCCATCTATCCCAAGAATGTCCTTCTTGCTGATTTAGAACGGCTACGCAGACCGCAAAGTTATATTCATGGCCCCTTTGCATTAAATGCCAATTGCATCCGTTGTCCTGAGGTTCAAAAACGATCGCTAGATCGGCCATCTCAATGCCCATTTTTAAGAGGGGAAGCGGTTGCCCCTTCATGAAACCCACTTGACCGGGATATAGGGGAAAGGTGGCTAGGTTCAATTCCGTGTCTAATTCCACGGTGATCATATCAGTCAGATTCATTGTTAGACTCCCGATAGTCTTGAAGCATAGCTTTGATGATTTTAACGTGACGTGAAATCTGATCGTTTATCCGTTGAACGTTGTTCTTGCGCTTTTCTGCTGTGGTGTTGCCCCAGTTGCGTTGCCGTCCGAGATGGACTTCGGCATTATGGCCTATGGCGGCAATACAAGATTGGATTTGGTCTAGGTGAAACTCTAGGTCTTTTCTTTCGTTCATGGAGGTAGACGTTGGGGAAAGCGATCGTCTCTCCCAAAGCGATCAGAGCCATTGTTGGAAGTGGGCAATGCACTGCGTAAATGCCTTACCTTGGTCTGGTTGGTATTGCACCGAGATCCCAGGTTTCTCTAGTCTTTGAATCGACAAGAAAACGGGGATCTAAGACTAAAAGCGATCGTTTTGATCCCTGGTTTCTTCTCCAACGTAGTCCAACAATCTCTGAATAAAACCAACAGAAACCGGGGATCTGAATTGGTCACACGACAAGGTATATGAACAACTACAAAACACTTAATAATACCCCCAGGGGAATTCGAATCCCCGTCGCCTCCGTGAAAGGGAGGTGTCCTAGGCCTCTAGACGATGGGGGCTAGGCGCTTCTTGACGACAGCGTATACATCCTAACGAAAGCAAAAAAGGTTGTCAAGGGAGTACGCTAAAATTTTTGGTGCAGTTACGGTTGTGGTTTCACTTGGTTTCAATGTCTATTCGCCCCTTTGATTACACGACGCTGGTGGCGGTTTGCGGGGAATTGCAACAGCATTGTTTGCCCGCCCGGTTTGAACAGGCTTACCAATGGGATCGCCATACGCTGATTTTAGGGTTACGCACTTTACAGGGACGGCGCTGGTTGACGTTGTGCTGGCATCCTCAGTTTGCCCGCTTGCATCTGGGGGAGGCTCCCCCCCGAACTCCTGACACGTTTACCTTTAGTAAGCAACTTCAGGCGTTGTTGAAGGGGTTGGCTCTGGTGGAGATGGAGCCCATTCAGCCTTGGGAACGGGTGGTGGTGCTGCGCTTTGCCCTGCGGCCAGGGGATCCGGTGCGCTGGCAGTTGTATCTGGAAATTATGGGCAAGCATAGTAATGCCATTTTGGTGAACGATCGGGATGAAATTGTGACGGCGGGCCATCAGGTGAGTTCGTCCCAGTCCAGGGTGAGGCCGGTACAAACGGGGCAGGTGTACGATCGTCCCCCTGGGTTGCAAGGGGCCATACCTCGGCGGGAGGAGTCCTTGGCTAGCTGGCGGGAGCGGGTGAGTTTAATTCCGGGGCCGATCGCCCAGCAGTTGGTGAAAACCTACCGGGGGGTGAGTACGGCTTTGGCGTTGGAGTTATTGGCGGCGGCGGGGATTGGGGCGGATCTCACTAGCGATCGTTTCAATGATGGGCAGTGGCAGGCCTTGTTTGAACAGTGGCAGGGGTGGCTGACCTGTTTGGAAGAAAAGCGGTTTTTTCCCCAAGTTTCTCCCCTGGGCTATACGGTGTTAGGGCTGGACGATCGCTCTGGGGGGGCGGGGATCTCTGGCCATTTCCCGATTCAGACCTTGATTCAGCAGCAATATCAAGGGGAGATTAACCGGGCACAGTTTCAAAATTTGTACCACCAACTTCAGCAAAAGCTCAAGCTTGCTTTGAAAAAAGATCAACAGAAAATCGCGGTATTTGACGATCGGTTACGGGAATCGGAGGAGGCGGATCGGTACCGTCTTCAGGGGGATCTACTCATGGCCAATTTGCAGCACTGGCAGGCGGGGCTGAAGGAAATTGAGCTTTTGAATTTTGAGGATAATAGCCCCATCCGTATTGCCTTGAATCCTGAGAAGAATGGGGTACAAAATGCCCAGTTGCTTTATAAAAAACACCAGAAATTAAAACGATCGAAGGCTGCGGTTTTCCCCCTCTGGCAAGCCTTAAAACTCTCCATTAACTACCTAGAGCAGGTGGAGGAAAGCTTATTAGAATTGGGGCCCTATACCACGGAAGCAGACTTAATTACCCTCACGGAAATTCAAGACGAATTAATCGATCAGGGATATGGCCCCCCGACCCCCCTCACCGCCAAGGAACGATCGGCTAGGGCCACTCAAGAATCCCAAGCGGATTTTCAGCGTTATACCAGCCCCTCCGGTTATGAAGTCTTGGTGGGGCGCAACAATCGACAAAACGATCACCTTAGTTTTCGGGTGGCCACCGATTACGATCTCTGGTTTCATACCCAGGAAATTCCCGGTAGCCACGTTCTGCTCAGGCTCCCCCCCGGTGCCCAGGCAGAGGATCAGGACTTGCGCTATGTGGCAGATGTGGCCGCCTATCACAGCCGAGCCCGCCATAGCGAACAGGTGCCCGTGGTTTACACCCAACCCCAATGGCTCTACAAACCCAAGGGCAATCCGCCGGGACTGGTCATTTACAAACAGGCGACGGTGATTTGGGGACAGCCCCAAGCCCTAGGGTTTTTGAGATGAATTGAAATACTGAAAATATCCCTAACGAATCTGGGTTTTCTGAGAATTGGGGTAAGACTAAGGCAAACGTTGGGTTGGCTTGGGAGAGCGGGTGACCCTCAAGGGCTTTGTGCTTAATACAGAAACCTTTATCGGAGATTTTAGGATGAAACCTCTTCTGCATCGAACCAAGATTGTGGCGACCATCGGCCCTGCCAGCCGATCGCCAGAAGTTATGCGCGAAATGATTGTGGCCGGCATGAGTGTGGCCCGCTTGAATTTTTCCCACGGCAGCTACTCCGATCATGCTCAAACGGTTGCCGCTTTACGCCAAGTTTCACGGGAATTAGATACTCCCATTACCCTCTTGCAAGATTTACAGGGGCCAAAAATTCGGGTCGGCCCCCTGCCAGGGGATCAGGTTCTGCTCGAAAAAGGCGCGGAAGTGGTGCTAGTGCCGGATGCTCCCGCCAGCAACGCCCCCACGGACAGCCCCACGGATACGCCCCCGGAAGGTTCTGGCCCGCTGCTGATTCCCATCGATTACCCCTACTTGGCGGAGGATGCAAAGCCAGGGTTACGGGTGTTACTGGATGACGGGTTACTCCACCTAACGATCGTCAGGGTGCAGGGGCAGGAGGTTTATTGCGAAGTGATTGATGGGGGGCTCCTCAAAACCCGCAAGGGGGTCAACCTTCCCGATCTCAACCTCAAGCTGCCGTCTCTGACAGACAAGGATAAGCGAGATTTAGAATTTGGGTTAATGCAAGGCATTGACTGGGTATCCCTGAGTTTTGTCCGCCAAGCGGAAGACATTGTGGCTTTAAAACAATTCCTCAAGGATCGGGGGGCGGAGGATACGCCGGTCATTGCCAAAATTGAAAAACCCCAAGCCGTGGAAAACCTAGATGCAATTTTGGAAGTGGCGGATGGGTTAATGGTGGCGCGGGGGGATCTGGGGGTGGAGATGCGCCCGGAAAAGGTGCCCCTCCTGCAAAAGCGCATGATTAAAGCCTGTAACCTGCGGGCCAAGCCGGTGATTACGGCAACCCAGATGATGGAAAGTATGATCCACAACCCCGTGCCGACCCGTGCGGAAGCCAGTGATGTGGCCAACGCCATTATTGACGGCACCGATGCGGTGATGCTCTCCGGGGAGTCTGCGGTGGGGGAATATCCCGTCAAAGCGATCGAAATGCTGGCTCGGATTGCCACCTATATTGAGCCAGAAGTGGATTTTATCAACAATCCCCCGGAACATTCCGATCAAACCCATGCCCTCAGTGAAGCCCTCAATACGGTAGATAAGGTTCTGACCCTCAAATGTATTGTCTGTTTTACCCAGACCGGTTATTCCGCCATGATTGCCGCTGGGGAGCGCCCCAATGCGCCTGTGGTCGCCCTAACCCCGAATCTCCGGGTGTACCACCGTTTAAATTTAGTTTGGGGGGTTCATCCCGTTCTCGTCGATCGTTCCTTGGCTAGTTTTGAAGCCCTCATGCAACAAACGGAGCATTGCCTCCGGCAGCGTAACCTCGCCAGCACAGGGGACTGTATTCTCATTTTAGGGGGCTACCCCACCAATACCCCCCAAGGGACTAATTTCATCAAGATTCATTACCTATCCTAGGGACCGTGTGACCGACAGATCTCCCAATCTTGGTAGGATAAAATCGCCATCCTCCTTTCACTTGAGGTAAACCTGTGACTAGTACGCCCCTGGGTATTTTCAATTGGTTCAGCCGCGCCGGTTCCGCTTGTCTGTTGGGCGGGCAAACCCTCGTTCATGTGATCCAAGGGCGGTTCCACTATCGCAATATTTTGGAACAGATGGCTAGCGTGGGGCCGGAGTCCGTGCTGATTACGATCGTCACGGCGGTTTTTGTGGGAGCGGTCTTCACCATCCAGGTGGCCCGGGAGTTTTTGGAGTTTGGGGCCGGAACCTTGGTGGGGGGGGTGTTATCCTTGTCCCTGTTACGGGAACTGGCCCCGGTTTTAACGGGGGTACTCTTGGCCGGGCGGGTGGGCTCTGCCTTTGCCGCAGAAATTGGCACGATGCAGGTGACGGAGCAAATTGATGCCTTGTTAATGCTCAAGACCGACCCGGTAGATTATTTAGTGGTGCCTAGGGTGGTGGCCTGTTGTTTAATGGCTCCCATCTTGACCCTGATTTTTGCCATTATGGGCACCTTTGGGGGCTTACTGGTGGCGGTGTATTTCTACGATCTGACCCAGATTACCTTTTTACAATCCGTTCAAGACTTTTTGGAACCCTGGGATTTAAGCAGTGCCATGATTAAGTCCGTGGTATTTGGGGCGATCGTTGCCATTATTGGTTCCAGTTGGGGGTTAACCACCAGTGGGGGCGCAAAGGGCGTGGGAACCTCCACCACTGCGGCAGTGGTCACGGCCCTCTTAGCGATTTTTATCTGTAATTTTTTCCTGTCGGGGTTTATGTTCCAAGGCTTGGGAGAAGCACTTCGAGGAGGTTAGGGATTTCTACTGGCTGGAAACCAGTTTTACGGGGTTGTGGAAGAGGTCTTTAGCCATGAGAGTAGAATGCCTAAAATTTTGTTGATTTGGTGAATTTCGTAGTTATGAAGATCAATAACGATCGTGTGATCGGTGAGTTGTAAAAATTTCCAGAGTTCCCCAGAAGTTACGATGCCGTAGAGGGGACAGAGGGGGTGATTTTCCTGTTGGTTAAATCGTTGGGCTGCCACTAATTCAGCAATACATTGCCCTAGTCCAGCTTTGAGGTCTTCATTTTTGGCTTCAACGATCGCTACTACGGGAGCGGTGATCAGGAGTTGTTGAGGGGAAAGGCTGATGAGGTAGTCACAGAAACCACTTAAACCGTGATCGGGATCGATCGTAAATTCAGTGCCCGAAAAGAGACTAATGGGTACGGGCGATCGTCGTCGCAGTTCCAGCAAAACAGGGGCAATGAGAAATTCGGATCGAGCTTTTTCGGTATTAATGGCGAGGGCGAGGGGTATATTTTCGGTGAGAATGCGCTGAAGTTCTGGACTAGGTTCTAAGGGAGAAATCGAACGATAGAGATCCGACACTTCTTGAAGTTGAAGGTTAAAGGTTTTAATAACTTGGGGCAGAGTAAAGTTACTGTAAGCCATAAAATTAACCTCAAGCCTAAGGCTCTTGATGAGTTATTCCCAGATGAACGCTTGAATACGTTTGAAAATGACGATTGAACTGAGTTTACGCGAGTAGCGATCGTCTTGACCTATCCTCTCCCGGAAAATCCTTGAGGGAGTATTCTTGTCATGTAATCTTAACATCATCCCCCGGCCATTCTCAGCAGTCTCCCTTTCCTCTAGGATCAAAGGCTGTGTAGATCGCAGGATATGCCCCTTGCCCTCGATCTGCACGGTGACCCAATTTTGGAGGAATCGATCGTGATAGCTCAAGTCTCTCTCCCCTACGAAAATGAAACCCAGCAAATTGCCCAAACGTTACTAAAAGCAACCAAGGAGGGGCGATCGTTTTTTGCCCAACTCCAGGATCAGGTGCGTCTAGATGAGAAATTATTGGGCTGGACGATGGAACATCCGGGGCTGCGGGTGCAACTGTTTCACTTTATTGACTGCCTGCCAGCGCTGAAGAGTAAAACGGAAGTGGCGCGGCATTTGCAGGAGTATATGAGCGCGGAAGCGGTGGAACTGCCCGCCATGCTCAAAAATATGCTCAATTTTGCGGAAGCGAGTTCCATGCCCGGACAGTTGGCCGCCTCGACGATTATGACGGCGGTGGAAACCCTGGCGCAGAAGTATATTGCCGGGGAAACCGCTACTCAGGTTTTGAAAGCTTTGGAGCGTCTACGGAAGCAAAAAATGGCTTTTACGGTGGATCTGCTGGGAGAAGCGGTGATCACGGAAATGGAGGCTCAGGCGTATCTTAAAGCCTATTTGGATTTACTGGAACTCCTGGGTAAAGCGGCCCAGTCTTGGCCCACGGTGGAGCAAATCGATCGGGCGGATGGGGTGGAACTGCCCAAGGCTCAAGCTTCAGTGAAACTCACGGCTTTTTACTCCCAGTTCGATGCTCTGGATCAGGCGGGCAGTCGATCGCGGGTGAGTGAACCGGCTCGGATTTTACTCCGCAAGGCCAAGGAGTTGGGGGTGGGTTTGCATTTTGATATGGAGCAATACCAGTATAAAAATACTACTTTAGCTATTCTCAAGGACTTACTCATGGAACCGGAGTTCCGCGATCGGTCTGATGTGGGAATTACGTTACAGGCTTACCTGCGGGACACGGAGCAGGATGCGCGGGATCTGGTTGCCTGGGCCAAGGAGCGGGGAACCCCGATCACCGTGCGCTTAGTGAAAGGGGCTTACTGGGATCAGGAAACCATTAAATCCTTGCAAAAACACTGGGGCAATCCGGTCTTTACCCACAAGGTCGAAACGGATGCTAATTTTGAGAAAATCACCCAGTTACTCCTGGAAAATCATCAACATCTCTACGCTGCCATTGGCAGCCACAACGTCCGTTCCCAAGGGCACACCGTAGCGATCGCCGAAGCCCTGAAAGTCCCCCGCCGCAACTGGGAGTTACAGGTGCTCTACGGCATGGGGGATAAACTGGCCAAGGCTTTAGTGGATCAGGGCTATCGAGTACGGGTGTACTGTCCCTATGGCAACCTCATTCCCGGCATGGCGTACCTGATCCGTCGTCTTTTGGAAAATACCGCCAACACTTCCTTCCTGCGCCAAAACCTAGAGGATGTGTCCGCCGATCAGCTTCTGGCTCCCCCGGTGGTCACTGAACCCTCACCGTCCCACGCCTCTACCACTAAGCTCTCCTTTGTGCCCGCCGCCGACAGTGACTACGCCGATCGGACTCAACGGGAAGGAGTACTGGCGGCCCTGGAAACCGTCCAAGGGCAACTGGGTCAAACCTACCGTCCCCTAGTGAATGGGGAGTGGATCTCTACCTTGGATTATGTCACCTCGGAAAATCCCTGTAACCCCAGTGAAATCATTGGCAAAGTGGGGCTGATTTCCGTGGAGCAGGCGGAGCAGGCAGTCACGGCAGCTAAAACCGCTTTTCAGCAGTGGAAAAAGACTAGCGCCCAGGAGCGGGCTGCGATCCTCCGCAAAGCGGGGAAACTGATGGAACAACGGCGGCATGAACTGGTGGCTTGGGTGGTGTTGGAAGTGGGCAAACCCATCCGGGAAGCGGATGCAGAGGTGTCGGAAGCGATCGACTTTTGTTACTACTACGCCAGTGAAATGGAGCGCTTAGACGGGGGCTTTAACTTTGATGTGGCGGGGGAAACCGATCGCTACCACTACCAACCGCGAGGATTGGCTCTGGTCATTTCTCCCTGGAACTTCCCCATTGCCATTCCCACGGGCATGACCGTAGCGGCCCTGGCTGCGGGGAACTGTGCCCTCCTCAAACCCGCCGCTGTTTCCTCCGTGATTATGGCGAAGGTCATCGAAATCCTGGTGGAAGCGGGCATTCCCAAAGGGGTCATTCAGTACGTCCCCGGCAAGGGCTCCACCGTGGGGGCTCATCTGGTGAACCACAAGGAGATTTCCATGATTGCCTTTACGGGGTCGCGGGAAGTGGGCTGTCAGATCTATCGGGATGCGGCCATTCTCCAACCGGGACAGAAGCACCTCAAGCGGGTGATTGCGGAAATGGGGGGCAAGAACGCGATCGTTGTGGACGAAAGTGCGGATTTGGATCAAGCGGTGGCCGGTGTGGTGCAGTCCGCCTTTGGCTACAGTGGTCAAAAATGTTCCGCCTGCTCCAGGGCGATCGTTTTGGCTCCCATCTACGACACCTTTCTAGATCGCTTAGTGGAAGCCACCCGCTCCCTAAACGTGGGCAATACCAGGGATCCCCAGGTACAAATGGGCCCCGTAGTGGATGGCAGTGCCCAAGCCACAATCCGCCGCTACATCGACATCGGTAAAACCGAAGCCCGCCTCGCCCTAGAACTGCCCTCCCCCGAACCAGGGTACTTCGTGGGGCCCGTCATTTTTGCCGATGTGCCTCCCACCGCCACGATCGCCCAGGAGGAGATTTTTGGCCCCGTCCTAGCGGTCATCAAAGCCCAGACCTTTAGTGAAGCCCTAGAGATTGCCAACGGTACCGACTACGCCCTCACCGGAGGGTTGTACTCCCGCACCCCCTCCCACATCGAAGCCGCCCGATCGGACTTTGAAGTAGGGAACCTGTACATCAATCGGGGCATCACCGGAGCGATCGTCTCTCGGCAACCCTTTGGGGGCTTTAAGCTCTCTGGGGTGGGTTCCAAAGCCGGAGGTCCAGATTATCTGTTGCAGTTCCTAGAACCCCGCACCGTGACGGAAAATGTCCAACGTCAAGGCTTCGCGGTCATTGAAGGGGCAGAGCAATAACGATCGTTTTGGTCAGGTTTCTTCTTGAGTAAAGTCTAGAACTCTAGAAACAAACCTAGGGAAAAACGCACTGAAACCGGGGATCAATTTGGTATGGCACCAAGGTTCCCGGTTTTCCTGGTCTCTAGTCTTTATGGTTCAGCGTTGAGACTTCAGAGTTGAGAATTGCCTCACAAAAGAGACGATCGTGTGGGATATAATGACCGCAATATGGACAAACACCAACTTTCAGAACGGGACATTTGTACCCAGTACATTACGCCAGCGATCGAGAAAGCTGGCTGGGATCTGGCGACCCAGGTTCGGGAAGAGTTATCCCTAACGAAGGGGCGGATTATTGTGCGGGGGCAACTTCACAGCCGCGCTCAGCATAAACGGGCGGATTATGTGTTGTTTTTTAAGCCGAATATTCCCATTGCGGTGATTGAAGCGAAGGATAATCGGTGTGCAATGGGAGATGGTATTCAGCAGGCATTGGTCTATGCCAATTTATTGGAAGTTCCCTTTGTCTTTAGCTCAAATGGAGATGGTTTTCTGTTCCATAATAAAATCGGCTCGGAGGGATATGTTGAGCGAGAGTTGAGGTTAGATCAGTTTCCTTCACCGGGTACCTTGTGGAGTTGGTGGTCAGTCCATCGGCGTTTGAACCAACAACAGCAAAGTATAGTTACTCAGGATTATTACAGCGATGGCAGTGGCAAAGCTCCCCGGTATTATCAGTTATTAGCCATTAATAAAACCGTAGAAGCGATCGTTTCAGGACAGACGCGGATTTTATTGGTAATGGCTACTGGAACGGGGAAAACTTTCACAGCATTTCAGATTATTTGGCGATTGTGGAAAGCGAAGGTCAAACGGCGGATTCTGTTTCTAGCGGATCGCAATATTTTAGTGGATCAAGCCAAGACCAATGACTTTAAGCCCTTTGGTTCGGCCATGACCAAGATCGAAAAGCGTCAGGTGGATAAATCCTACGAAATTTACCTGTGTTTATATCAGGCGGTCACGGGAACGGAGGAAGACAAGAATATTTATAAACAATTTAGTCCCACCTTTTTTGACCTAATTGTGATTGATGAATGTCATCGGGGCAGTGCGGCGGCGGATTCCGCTTGGCGGGAAGTGTTGGAGTATTTTTCCTCAGCCACTCAAATTGGGTTAACCGCTACCCCCAAGGAAACGAAACAGGTTTCTAATATGGACTACTTTGGGGAACCCCTCTATACCTATTCCCTGCGACAGGGGATTGAGGATGGGTTTCTTGCGCCCTATAAAGTCATTCGCATTGACTTTGATCGGGATTTATCGGGCTGGCGACCGACTCAGGGCATGACGGATAAGTATGGTTATGAAATTGAGGATCGGGTCTATAATCAGCGGGATTTCGATCGTTCCCTCGTCTTAGAGCAGCGCACCCAATTAGTGGCTAAAAAGGTAAGTGAATTTCTCAAGCAAAGCGATCGATTTGCCAAAACCATTGTCTTTTGTGAAGACATTGATCACGCCCGTCGGATGCGGATGGCTTTGATTAATGAAAACGCCGATTTGGTGGCGGAAAATAATCAGTATGTGATGCAAATTACCGGAGATAATAAGGAAGGAAAAGAAGCCCTAGATGACTTTATTTTTCCTGAAAGTCGCTATCCGGTCATTGCTACCACCTCTAAGTTAATGACCACGGGGGTAGATGCCCAAACCTGTAAATTAATTGTGCTGGATCAGCGGATTCAGTCGATGACAGAATTTAAGCAGATTATTGGCCGGGGAACCCGCATTCAGGAGGACTACGGCAAGTTTTTCTTTACGATCATGGATTTTAAGCGGGCGACAGAACTGTTTGCGGATCCTGATTTTGATGGGGATCCGGTACAAATTTATGAACCCCAACCAGGGGAACCGATCGTCCCACCGGAGGACGGGGAGGAGCCGAATGATTCCACGGAAAACCCTGAGGGGATAGGAGGCGAGTGGAGATGGGGACGACCACCAGCCAGGGAACGCAGACATCGCTATGTGGTGGACAATGTGCCCGTGGAAGTGGCGATGGAGCGGGTTCAATATTTTGATGCAGGGGGAAAGCTGATTACGGAGTCGTTGAAGGATTACACCCGTAAAACCCTGGCGAAAACCTTTAGTTCTTTAAATGATTTTCTCAAACAGTGGAGTGGCGCGGAGAAAAAGCAAGTGATTATTGAGGAGTTAGCCCGTCAGGGGGTTTTCTTTGAAGCCTTGGCGGAGGAGATTGGCCGGGATTGTGATCCCTTTGATTTAATTTGTCATGTGGCGTGGGATCGGCCCCCCTTAACTCGTCAGGAGCGGGCCAAAGCAGTGAAAAAGCGAGATTACTTTGCCAAATATGGAGAGCAGGCGCGGCGGGTGCTGGAAGCATTGCTGGATAAGTATGCAGATGAGGGCATTGAGCCGATCGAGGAGAT